>JAPKGD010000227.1 GCA_026648125.1 Bdellovibrionales bacterium
GGTGCCGACGGCGTTGATCGCCGTCCACAACGCGAACGGGGAGTATCCGCTGGCCGTGGCGCTGGCGACCAAGGGGGAAGAGGCGCACGTGAGCCTGTTTCATGCCCCCGGCACGATCGCCAGAGCCGGCCTGATGACCTGCCCCGATCTTGAGGTGCTGAACTTGCGCACGCTTGTGGGGGATGCGTATCTGCCCGCAACATGGCGTGCCGAGGCGGCCCGTCTGGGGATCGCGATGGCGCCGACGGTGCTGGATCCCGAGGCGTGCATCGCCTGCGGGGTGGGGCTTGAGGGGGTCGAGCCCGAGGCGCTGCGACCGATCTACCCGCGCGAGCCCGAGGCGGTGCGGAAATGGAGGGAACTGCACCCTCCCCCCCGATCAGGGGAATAGTCACCACTGCCCGAAGGGTTGGCGACTGGCATAGAAAACCATCTACGCTCGCCCAGAGAGTTGAGGTGCCATTTTCCTCGATTCCTATTTTAGGGCTTCGCGAATATAGGCACTGAGAATGTCCAAAACCCATACGACAAATGCGATCACAACAATGAGGCAGCCCACCTGGTTCCATTGGGATCTCATGGAATATTGGTAAAGAATTGTTCCAATTCCACCGCCACCGGCGAAACCGATGATAGTGGCCATTCTGACGTTGATGTCCCAGCGATAAATCGTAAAGGAAATGAAGGGCAAAATCACCTGAGGTACCACCCCGAACCACACAGTCTGGATGGGGTTCGCTCCTGTAGAAACAATTCCCTCAATGGGGCCCTCAGAGACTCCTTCAATGATCTCCGAATATTGCTTCGTGAGTGACGCGATACTTTGAATCATAAGAGCGAGCATTCCCGCAAAGGGCCCCACACCGACCCATACCGCAAAAATGATGGCCCAAATAATCGGTTCAACCGAGCGGACCACATTTAGGCTCGTTCTCAAAACTCCATAAACTCCAAAGGCCGTCGGCCCCCGCATAATATTCTTGGCAGCAAAGAAGGACAAAATAAAGGCGACAGGTAAGGCAAATACCGTAGCCAAGAAGGCTATAAAAATAGTTTCGATGACTTTAACAATTGCGACAGGCAGAAGACCCCAATCGGGAGATGCGAGTTCATGGAATAAATTTGCCGCCGAAGCAATGCCATCCTTATTGAGAAGTTCAATAAGAGAAAATTCAGTTTGGCGTCCCGCTGCAACTAACAAGACCAAAAAACTAACTATGAGTTGAAAGCCCCAAAGCGACCGAAGGAGTGAGTGATCCGTTGCGACCGCCGTATCTTCGGCGGAGGAAAATAGGGTTTCGCCCAATGTCCGTCGCCCTTTTTTGTTTCCCCAATAACTCAGAAAGGTGCCAAGAACGAGTCCACCTGAAAGCACTAGAAGGGACTTTTTGAGGTCGGGAAGGCTCTCACTTGAATGCGTAAAAATTCCGTAAAATAAAATTGCGAAAATTATTGAGAAATTAAACGCGTCAAAGACATATCTTTGGATATGGTGTTTATTCAACCTCGACCTCCCGGGCATCCTCTCCGTAAATACGTCGAAACCACTCCGCACTAATCTGGTCTGGAGAACCTTCAAATACAATTTGCCCTTGCTTAAGAGCGATGACCCGGTCTGCATATTGTCTGACAAGACTTAAAAAATGAAGATTACAGATGACAGTGATACCAAGTTCCCGATTCACTTTTTTCAGATAGTCCATCACCACATGGCAAGTCGCTGGATCTAAACTTGCTACCGGCTCATCAGCGAGCAGAACCGAGGGGTTTTGCATTAAAGCCCGAGCAATTGCCACTCTCTGCTGTTGGCCACCGGACAGCTGATCGGCTCGAATGTTTGCTTTATCGCGAATGCCGACGAGCTCAAGAAAGCTATATGCGTCGCTGATGTCCTTCTTTGAAAACCGTCCGAAAATGCTTTTTAGAGTTCCGGTTTTTCCCAGGCGACCAGTCAAGGCGTTTTGCAGGACCGTATGTCTCGGAATCAAATTGAATTGCTGAAAAATCATGGCCATTTGCTGGCGGGTCTCTCGAGCGTCTTTGGTACTACTTCGGGTGATGTCCTTATCCCCAAATAAAATTTGACCAGAAGTTGGTTCTACAAGGTGATTAAGACTTTTAAGTAGGGTGGATTTGCCACTGCCAGACAGACCAATAATGACCAGAAACTCGCCTGGCATCACAGAGAAGCTCACATTCTGTAGAGCTAAAACCCCATTCGGGTAGCGCTTGGTCAATTTCTCGACTTTCAGGATAGGCTTGCTCATTTTGCTACTATTTTCTCATTAATTTTTCAGCTTCTTCGCCAAGTTGCTCAAACAATTGTCGAGTGGAATCGTAATCTTTGTCTGTTGCGGGCTTAAAGCCCGTCACTGCAAATGTCTTTTCTAAGGCCTTTCGACCCTCTTCAGTGGCAACAAAATCAATGAGGGCTTGGGAAATGCGAGATTTCATTTCTTCAGGAAGATCGACACGGAAGACGATGGGGTCATTAGGAATTGGATCAGTAAGCGCAATTCGAATGATTTTTTCTTCGACATCAGGATATTGTGCTCGAACTAGAAGTCGAGCGTCTTGGATTTCACCGTTGAGCGGGGGCGAATAATAAGTGGCTCCGGCGTCCACTTGCCCTTGATAAATCATTGAGATCACATTGTCGTGGCGTTGGGCAAATATGGTTTGTTTGGGCTTAATACCTTTGTCTTTGAGAAGTTCTACTGGAAGTAGATATCCCGACGCCGATGTGGGATCGACATAAGCAAAACGCTTTCCGTTAATGTCTTCTAGTTTTTGAATGCCACTTTTTTGGCTGGTGAGAATTTGTGATTGGTAGGTGCTTTCTCCGCCTCGGATGACAGTGAGGCGAGCTTGAGTATTAAACCTCTTGTGAGCAATCATGTATCCATAGGTGTTGAGTGACGCGACGTCGGCCCGCTTAGAGCCAAAGGCTTCAACCACTGCAATGTAACTTGTTGGCACTGAGACTTTGTACTTATAGGGAGTGTTCGCCTCGAGGTAGGCCTTCATCGCTTCGCCACTACTTTCCAGAACGGAGTGTTCAACTGAGGGCACCAGAAAAAATTTAATTGGATTTGAGTCGCTCCCTAGCTCTCCCTTATGGGCGGTGCAGGAAGTGATAAATGCGAGGCTCCAACACAAGGCGAGTGATAATCCTGGAACTTTCCATTTCATGGCCAGGACCCTAACAAAGTTGGGCCTGAAGGCCAAGTGGATTGGGTAGAGCAAGTCGTGACGAATCTACTTTTCGGAGGGAGTCGGTTCTTCCATGGGAGTGGTTTGAGTCTCTTGTTTGAGCGTATAGGTTCTCGAAAGCTCCCAGATCGTGTTGTTGGTGTTTGCATCTAGCAGGTGATGCATAATAATCGCTCCAAAATTTGAGCCCTCATCCCAAGAAATGACAAGAATTTCGAGCTTATGCTGCCCTTGGGACTTTACGGGAATTGGAACTTCAAGATCTTTCACCCACTCTTTGGCGGTCTCAGTGGCTGGAGTGAGAAGTATTTCTCGAACATCTGTCCAGCCGGGAGGAAGTCGCCCGGCCTCGTAAAGACTCTTGATGTCGTTGGACCAGATCATTCCCAGTCGCTGACCTGGCGAAGCTAGTTCGAACTTAAGAGCCTCCCGACCGTAAATCGTCCCAAGTGCTAGCCCCGCCAATACCAGACCTAATCCGATGAACGAGCCAAATTTCATTAAGTCGCTCCTGTTGCTCTTCTATTCTGGCTTGAATATAGGAAATTTCCCAGTGATTTTAAGCACCTAAATTTGAGGACGAGATCTCTTCGTCGATCAAATCGAAGTCAGAATTTATTGCAAAGGTTTCAGGCTGTCATGAGTGTGCGCAAATTGGCCTTCGAGGGAAGATGGAACATCTTGAAAAGATTGAGGATTACGAAAACCGCTCGTTCTGTCCAAAAAATAGACGTTTGGGGTGGGGGACGTAGGCTCATAAAATTTGTGTAATTTCAGGTGGTTAGATCCGCCTTTTCTCGTGGCACAACACTTGTTCTTAGGAACGGTGAGGAACGAGGTAAAAGGTGAAAACCTGGTTTTGGAGATTGTTAACTTTAGCGGCGTGGGCGAGCCCGGTGATCGGTTGTTCGGGGGTCGCATTTGATTCTCGGCCAAGCAAGATGTGTCAAGCTTACCAGAGTGAGTTTGGTGCGGGCTCTTGTGTGCTCACTCCGGAAGGTTACAACCAATTTCGTTATACGGTGACTGTCGGCTCGGTGGATATTCTTGTCGTCGATGACAACAGTGGTTCCATGTATCCTGAGCAAGTGGAAATGGCGAACCGGTTTCCAGGTTTTCTAGATTCTCTTGTCCGACTCGACTATCGCATTGCGATCACAACGACTGATGTGAAGAACAACGGTGGTGGATTTTTAAGTTTTCCAAATGGGCAAA
>JAPKGD010000228.1 GCA_026648125.1 Bdellovibrionales bacterium
TGATTTTTTTCTGCAAGTGCAAGACCGGATTAATAGGGCTTCGCGGGCAAACACCAATAGCGAAGGACTCGCGGACGCCATTTGCTTTGCGAGCGAGTGGATGCCGACCTTAAGAGAACATATCAAGGTCAATACGATCTCGCACGAGCACGCTTGGTTTACGATGCGGGTGCTGGATTGCGTGCGACCCAAAGATCTTCGCTGGATGTCTCTTCTTGAAGATTGGGCCGCCAACGGCAAGGAAGATTTTTTGAGAAATCTAGCGGTCCGAACCCTTCGGCGATTGCGCTCAGAACCTCTTCGTTAGTCGAGTCGAATTGATTCTTCATCAATCTGTCTCATTTTAAAACAGCCCTGGTAAGTGTAAGATCTTTGACCTTTCGCTAGGTTAGGTCGTGTCCAGGCTCCGCTTCGAGTCTTCGTATTTCGCATTTTGAGATGGTGCGATAATCTATGGGTTGGGGGGAAAGGATCGATCATGGACTTGCGAGGTAATGACTTCGTTAGAGCAGCTATCTTAACTCCCATTTGTTTCGTTTTGCTTCTTTCGGTCTCATCTGCTTCCCTAGCTCGAGGGAGTGGAGCAGGAGATCTCATAAGGAGAGTCGAAGATCCGGGGTTTACTCCAACCGGAGACCAGCCAGCCGATAAAATCGCTCCCCAATGTCAAAAGGCGATTGAGGAATCAAATGCAGGCTGCGCAGGGACCATTGATAAATTAACTGTGGTCGCCAGTGGCAGTGGTGGTTATTTGGTGCAGGGCTCTGACACAAGTATTTCGGATGCTGCGGGCGCACGAACAAATATCGGCCAGGCTCAGGCGACAGCCTCAACAATGGTTCAAGAAGCCTGTGCTCGAGCGCAGGCACTTTGTACAAACACCTGTGGGCAAGTTGCCAAGAATCTTGAAGCGCGAGCGCAAGAACTGACTGCTGAGCTTAATTCCTATCCGGGCGAAGAAGCCATGCTCTTGGCACATGTTTTTGATGCCAAGATTACGAAAATCAGAAGTAACGCAAAAGAAGCAGGTGGGAAGGTTGCGCGCTGCCAAGAAGTCTTCGGGTTTTGGGATAAAACCGCTCAGGCTTCTCTCGCATCCGCAACAGCAGAAATTGCGAAAGCCAAGGCCACCGAAGAGGCAGCACAAAGTAATTTTGGATGTGGAACCGTAAGTGCTTGGGGCGAAGCTAATGATTGCGATCCAACAGGACCTGATCAGGCGTCTGGAAGTCAAACGTCGGCCGGGAATAATCCGTCCACCCCAGAGAGTTCGGGTGAAAAGCCAGGAGATGGAAAGACGACCCCTTCGCAAAACGCCGATGGCTCAATGGGCACCATGGGTAAAATCTTGGTGGGTACTGCGGTTGTAGGAGCACTCTCCAATATGTTTCGTTCAGATGATGGCGGTGGCGGAGGAGGGGGCGAGACGGGCGGGACAGGAGGAACTGGTGGCACCGGCGCTTCGGATCCTGCCAATAAGACGGACCAGCAGAAAATTCTTGATGCCCAAAAGGATCCTCAGTGTAAATCGGATGAGGCACACGAGTATGCGCACTGCCAAAAGTATTTGTCCAAACTTTGTGAAATTCCTGCGAACCTCGATGATGCTCGCTGTTCAGGTTACACCAATCGCCAGTGTGGACTGTCATCTTCATCGAGTGACGTAACTTCTGATCCGCCGGCTGGGTTAGGCACTCAGATGTGTAAAGATGCAATGGCCAATAATTTTTGTAAAACGACAAGTAATAGCGGTTGCCACAGTTGCTTGTCTTTGCGCGATCGAAAGTCTCCGCGATGTGCTCAAAATTTAGCTGAATGCACCAGGCAGCCCTCCAATAATGAGATGGCACACTATAAGGCCGTGTGTCCCACGGATCCCGTCTTTTCCGATCCGAAGTGGGCTTCCATCCAGCCGAATGAAATTCGCCGGCCTGGTCAACCCAGCACTACAAGCACGAGTAGCGACCCCGCCATTGTGGGGGTGAACTCACGAAGTCTTGCCGGAAATTTAACGGCCACAAATAATCTTCAGCGCGCCACCGATGTGGGCGGCGCCCACAACTTTGATCTCAACGATCGTTCTTCAAGAACCGTCCAAGAGCTCTGTCAGCGCGGCTGGCTTAACAACTGCGGCCCCCGCTAATAAGGTACCTGGTACCTTTTAAGGGAGAAACTCGGTTGCGTATTCGATGCGGGTGATGTCTTCGCCGCGGCAGTCGTCTTGATCGCAAACATTTGAAACTCGACACTGACCCTTCCACTTAAAGTCCATCTCACCGCGGACGAGGATGCCTTCAACTTCTCCCGTTTTGGCATTAAAAACTGCAGAGCCCGAATTGCCGCCATAAGTGTCCATGCTTGCAACCAAAAAGCCCTCTTCAATTTTTCGAACTATTCCACCATTGGCGTATTTAGTTGGAAGCCCAGCCGGATGTCCGATAACAACCAGCTCGTCTCCGGGTTGGGATGTTCCTGATCGGCGAAGTCGAAGAGGATCAACCCCTGTAATCGGGCGATCCATTTGCACGACGGCAAAATCAATCCCATTGGGACCCGTTTGAGTTTGTACAACTCGTCGGCATTTGTAAACCTGAGATGACGGAATTTTCTCCGGAGTTGAGCGATCAAATGAAACTGCAAAACCAAAGACAAAATTGGTGTTGTCACAATCACTTTGCGTACGTATGCAATGCCCTGCTGTCACCATGTAGTCTCCGCCTACAAAAAAGCCTGAGCAAAAGGCCAAGGTTCCCTGTTCGCGAAAAGGTTCTTCTTCGCAGAGCGAGTAATCGCTGCCAAAGTTCGAAGTTTTTAAATCATATTCAGAGCGAGGTCGGGGACTCATTCGTGAGGATTTAACCAACGCAGCAGTACTTCGGGCAAGGTTACGCCACATCGGATCAGCGACTTGATAAAGATCGAGTCGATTGTCTTTGCCGTAAATGACTCTAGCGTTAAAGTCCGACTCTTTCGTATTCTTCACGTCACCTTGTGGATCTGGATCCGGTGCGGGTTCTGAAGAACAGGCTAAACTTGAAATGAGCAAGGTGGTAAGAACGAGTCGTTTAATAAACATAAGATGCCCCTTTTATGAATGCTGGTCACAACGACACATTTGACATTTCGGCCTAAAGGTAAGGGGGATTGAGGTCGGGTCTCCTTGATTTGGTCTGAAGTCGGTGCCAAGATGGCCCCGACGAAAGGAGAAATTGTGAGCGTAAAACCTCGGGGAGAACTGGCCTTTGAGAGCGCGTATGCCGATTGGTTTGGTGCGCGCTGGGAAAAGCTTCGTCCGGCTCTTGATGAAGCTGTCCAAAAGGTGGGCTTAGTTAACCCGTTTAGATTAGACTCTCAGCCAGGAAATCGACTGGACTGGAGTTCATTGATCGAATCTTCTGTTCTCAACGAAAAACTTTCGAACCTTAACGTAGATCTGTGTCCTGCTGGCTCAGGCAGAGAGTATGAACTTGATCTTGCCTCGGTTTTTGCTGCCTTGGCATTACCTGTTCCTGCCGGTGGGCGATTTCTTGATTTGTGTTCAGCTCCTGGAGGAAAAGCACTCGCCATCATCTATCGGGCACGGGGCCAAATGGATATCTCCTTGAATGAATTGTCGAATGACCGGCTGCAGAGGCTCAAAGCCGTCTGCTATGACCATCTGGAAGAGGCGGTTCGAACCAAAATTCGCTTTACGAAGCGGGACGGCTCGCGGTGGCCGATCAGCGAAGGCCCTTATGATGCAATTTTAGTGGATGCTCCGTGTTCGGGTGAGCGCCATCTCCTTTCAAGACCGAAAGAACTTGCGACATGGACATTGACGCGATCCAAAGGCTTAGCCATTCGCCAACATGATGATTTCATATATCACAAATCAGATTTTTGGTTTGATACAGATGTTCTTCGCGTTACCAACGACATGACAAATCGATTTGGTAACCATTGGCGCACGAACGTACATCCATTATTTCCACTTATGACGTATCCGCCAACGAAAGCATTGCGTATTATTTTTCAACTTACACCTGCTGAATCGGTAAGAACAATCATTACTATAGTAGCTTCGCTTTGGATTAGCGCCCTGTTTATACTCTTACGCCTCATCGGGTGCCGCCGTATTGATGCAACGTTGTTTAGCATATTAGGAGCAATGAGCGCAGCCTCAGTTTTCTGGTTTACTGTTCCGGAAACTTTTTCTTTTGGCTCACTAAGTATCTTGTTATCTCTGGGAATTATTGTGCTAGCCCAACATCGAAAGATCTCTTCGTTTTGGTATGTCATTGTCAGTGTCCTGACCTTTAGCTTCACGATAACCAATTGGATGGCCGGAATCATCATGGCCTTTGTGAAATTTTCCCGGCAACGGGCTTTGATCATCACGGCTAGTGCATTTTGTGCTGTGGTCTTATTGTGGACAATACAA
>JAPKGD010000229.1 GCA_026648125.1 Bdellovibrionales bacterium
CCATACGACTTTAGTTTTTCGAGTCAGCCACACCAAAAATTAAGAAGCCTAACTAAATATGTACCGACTTGGCGTCCTCTCGCTACAGTGTCCTCCCGGCGCGTATTCTTAATAATAAAGAGCACAATCACTCTTCCTCCTCCGTTCGGGTCTCGGCTCTATCAATGGAAGCCGCAAGAAAAGTAGGAGAGTTGGTAGCCCGATTTCACAGTGAAGTGGCCGATGTGGTTGGTAATGATTCGGGTGAAAAGCAAAACGTACAAATTATTTTGCTTCATAGTTTTGCATCGAATTTAAATAGGCCCGAATGCGGTCCCATTGATTTTAAGGACGAGAATCCTGAACCAGTTGAAGCCGTTCGATTACCTTCGGATCAGCCGTCCACTCAGAAATCGACTTAGACATCTTACGGCGCCAATTGGGAACCTCTTTCCAGGTGCCGGGGATGTTTTGTGGACGTTTCTCCTCCCACAAATCCTCGAGATTTATTACCAAGTAGTCCGCCGAGCTTTGGGCCATCTTTGCAAGGCAAGAGTCGAGAAGTGGAGCTCCCAACTCGCCCTGCCAATTTTCGATCGCTTTGATTCTTTGGGTTTTCATGGGTCCATGAAAATGTTCAGCGAGAATCTTCAGATCCCGAACTTGATCCAGATCCTCTCCGCTAAGAAAGGTGGCAAATTCAGGCATGTCGTGGGTGTTTAGGCTCACCAGCTCTCCGCGCTCCAAGCTCGAAAGGAATTTCTCTGGCGATTGATCAACCTCAAGCTGGAGAATTCGCATTGTTTTAAAATTATGAGCTCTTAACAGCTCATTGACGGTCTGTGGAACCGTTCCAAGATTTTCAGCGATGATATCAGCACCTGCCCGATCGGCCTCGAGTGCGACAATGGCAAAGAAATCTTCACTTGGAAATCGCAGGTACACTCCGCGCTTACCACCAAATCCCTTGGGCACGGCGTAGATTCGGTAGAGTCCCATGGCGTGGTCAATCCGTAAAATTCGCGAGAATTTTAAATGGCTTCGAATAGATTCAATAAAGTAAGAGTAATTATTCTCTCTGATCTTGAGCGGGTGGTAAGAGGGAAATCCCCAGTCTTGACCAAGTTGAAAAACGGGTTCTGGTGGGGCTCCGACAGAAACCGGGGCGAAGAAGTTCTCCCTAAAGTGGGCAAAGTCAAATCCGCTGTCATTTACTCCAACAGGAAAATCCATGTACATCGGGCAAGGGCTTTGAGCTTGAAATTCTCTCAAGGCCTCAAACATGGCGAATTGAACAAAGCGGTGATAGTTTTGCTCATCCTCGGCCGCTGCACGAAATTTGACATATACCTCGAGAAGCGGATGGGCTTGGGCAAAATCTTTAAACTCAGGGCTTGAACCTGTAGCAAAAAATTCTTGGGCCATAAGTTTAAGTGCTTTGTGTTTGAGGCGAAAGACCCGACCATAATCGACGTATTCAAGGTTTCGAAGCTCTTGGATTTCATTTTGAAAGGCGGGACTCTCAACCAGAGCCGCGGCCTTCGCGCTGGGATATTTGGTCAGAAGTCTTGGAACGTCTAAATAGATCTCATTCCAGAAAAATCGAGTGAGAGCAGAGTAGGGGCTTGGATCAGGATCCTCTCCTTCGAGCCGGGCGGCAAGTAGTGGAAGTACGGACACCCACTTTGCGCCATACTGAGCGCAAAGCTCTGCCACTGCCTTAACCTCGGTCAGAGAGCCAATTCCCCAATCTGTAGCACTTCTCAGAGCGTAAATTGGAACAAAGGGCCCCCAGGACTTTTTCTCGGGAGAAAAAATCTTCTGCGGAGCTGAAATGACAAATGATCGCGCCGAAATTTCACCATTAATTCTGAGCTCGAGGTGGTGATAGCCGAGCGGTATCGGATCTTGAATTTGAATTTGTTGGATCATGTGTCCACCCTGGCGGCAGCGAGGGGGTGAAGATCGATGTGCAACGCTCTTTCCATTGAGAAGGAACTCAATTTTTTGTGAAACGGACGAATGACCGATCCACATAGAAAAGCGTTTCAATTCGCCGCCCCATGCGACCAAGCTTTGGGGAATTCGATGTTCTAACTTTTGTTGATAGGCCTTCGATTCCAATGCAGCCAACTCTTCAGTCGTGTCAGCAGGCTGGCCCGAGAGAGCCTTGAGAAGAAACTGAAGGGACTCTGGCGGGGCCCAAGCCGTATCGCCTTCGATATTGGTGTATGAGGGCTGAAGGCCCCAAAGGCGGCTCACGTGGCGGAGATAGCGAAGCGCAAATTTTTCCATAAGCCAGCTGCCTACCAATAGTTTTAAGGTTTATCAAACAATCAAAGCGGCAGTAGTGCTTGAGGCGGCACCAGGGCTGTAGTATCTCCCTCGTTCATCGTTAAGGGGTGGCCGTTTGGGTAGGGTTTTTGGCCTATTAGGACTGTTTATTGTGGCGGGCTTAGCTCAGGCCAAAGGCCTGGATTGGCCAGAGCAAAGTATTTTCACCAACGATAGCCCCTATTACCTGAAACTGAAAAGCGATGGATTTGTTCAGCGGATTCGCTTTTCAAAGGAAGCATGTAAAGGGATTGCCTCAGTTGATATTGAGTTCTCACAGCGGCTTCTCGTGAGGTCAAAAGTGAGGCCAAGGCTTCAATCCAATTGGCCCAGTCTCTATGGAATTTCTGAATCAGATTGGTGTTGGTTTGAGTTCGAGGTCGTTGGGTTAAACCTTAATCATGCAGAGCTAAACCGATATAGAATTCTCATTACACGGAAAGACGGATCAAAGTGGAGCTATAGTGAAGAGGGCAATTCCATTTTGCCTTGGAAGAGAGTCGTTCGCTTGGGAGTTGAGCAAGAGCCCACGTCACTTGGGGCTTGGGGCGCGACGCAGGTGGAAGGGGGCGGAGTCCTATTTAAACTTTGGGAGCCTGTTTCTGAAGAAGTCCATCTCTTCTTAAATGCTGAACAACAGCCTTACCGTATGAATGTGGATCGCCGCAGAGGTGATCAAAATGGACGGCACCATGTTTTGTATGTTCCTGAAGCAAGAGTGGGTGATGAGTACTACTTTAAATTCTTAAAGGGCGGCAGGTATGAGAAGGTGCCTGTTACAAATCGCAACTGGCTGTCTGAAGTTAAAGTTGACCCCGTCGCACGAGAACTCAAATATGTCTCAAAAGGTGGGGGAGTTGATGGGTACAATGATCCCCGCGCGGTGGTGCGAGAACCCATTCGCTTTAATGCAAAATCTACCTTGCCCCCACTTTCCACCGCTCATTCTCAACCCTGGTTGATTTACCAACTCTGGCCAGTGGCATTTAATCCAAAGCTCGAGAAGGGAAAGTGGACTCGCGGGACCTTTAATAGTGTTAAAGAGAAGGTCTCGCACCTTAGTGATTTGGGCGTGACGGCAGTTGAATTGTTACCCGTGAACGAGTCGCGATTTAATGCCGGTTGGGGCTACGCGCTGAATTCCCTTACCCTGGTTGAGTCCACTCTCGGAACCAGGGAAGAATTGGCGGGGATGGTCGATGCGTTTCACGCTCAAGGGATTCGGGTGATTTTTGATGGGGTCCTCAATCACATCAACAACGATCTTATCCGAGACCCCATTAACACTACGGTGCGAAAATCCAAATTTTATAATGGAGATACTCCTTGGGGCCCAAGACCTGATTTTGGCAATCCGTGGGTGGATCGTTTTCTAGCGCAGTCCACCTCTTCTTGGATCTATGACTATCGAATCGATGGCATTCGCTTTGATATGACCAAACACATGTATGAGGGCAGTGGGCCAGGGTGGAATTTTCTTCTGGAACTTAGCCAGTATCTAAAAGCCGAGCACCCGGGGATATACACCAGCGCAGAGGAGCTTCCAAATAATGTGGCTGTGACTTGGCCTGTGGCTGAAGGTGGACTTGGTTTTGATAGTCAGTGGAATGATCGATTTAAAAATTCTTTCGAGCTAGAGTTTGATCATTACAGACCAGACAATCGACAAGTGAATTTGTCTCCGCTAGCTAATGCCGTCATGGGATTCAGTAGTCACCAGGATCATGGGTGGGATCGTCCGTTTGGCTCACCCAAGCGTGCCGTCAACTATTTGGGAAGCCATGACTTTGTGGGAAATAAAAATCCGTTACTTAGAATTATTGCTGGTTATCAGTCTTTTGAGGCCGATCGGGGCCAAATTTTTACACGTGTCCGTCCTTTAGAAGATGGGCATGATCCGATTGGA
This sequence comes from Bdellovibrionales bacterium, assembly GCA_026648125.1. GTDB lineage: Bacteria > Bdellovibrionota > Bdellovibrionia > Bdellovibrionales > UBA1609 > JAIBAM01. Next base: position 4,220 of record JAPKGD010000229.1, read on the forward strand.
CACTTTCGTCAAATCCACAATGACTTTACTCATTCCGCAGTTCGAACTTCCTACCTGGTTCTATTTACCACGCCAGGGCCAGCGCTTTTCTTTCAAGGAGAAGAGCTCGCTCAAGATTTGAACATTGAAAACGAGTGGAGTTATGTAGATCCCCAAAATAACAATTCTGTACCTTCGCAAAACGTCGATCTCAATCGCT
>JAPKGD010000023.1 GCA_026648125.1 Bdellovibrionales bacterium
TTGGACTTACGGGCAAGGTGAGGCGGATCTTAAATTTACTATTCAATCACAGAGTTTTGCTGGAACCGTCTTTGATTTAAAAACTCCACGTGGCTCAGAGCAAGTGGTTTTGCCACTTCCGGGTCTTCACAATGTCTATAATGCTGTAGCGGCCATTGCTGTGGGGTTGGCCGCAGGAGCATCCCTTGAGACGTGTTGTGAAGCATTAAAAGAGTTTGATGGTGTTCCTGGGCGCCTTGAGCGAGTCAAAAATGATCGAGGGCTGAATATATTTGTGGATTATGCTCATACCGATGACGCACTGAAAGTCGTCCTGAAAGCTCTGAATGAGGTGAGAAGGTCCGCCAAATTGAGTGGTCGAATTCTCACTGTGTTTGGTTGTGGCGGTGATCGAGACAAAGGTAAGCGCCCTTTAATGGCCCAAGCCGCGATTGAGGGCTCAGAATTTGTCTTTGTCACCTCTGACAATCCAAGGACTGAGGATCCTATGCAGATCATTAAGGACATCACCTCGGAGCTCCCTGTGAATCTTATGGGTCAGCAAGTGTTTGTGGAAGTCGATCGGCGTTTTGCTATTGGACGCGCCTTGCAAACAGCTCGAGAAGGTGATGTGATTTTGATTGCTGGTAAAGGGCATGAAGATTATCAAATCGTCGGCACTGAGCGCCTTCCGTTTAGTGATAGAGAAGTGGTGAAAGAATGGCTGCAAAGCCCTGGCAATTAGCAATTGAAGAAGTTCTCTCTGCGACTGGTGGCACATGTACAGCCAAAGGACAGGTGGTTTTTACCGGCATTGGGACCGACACGAGACGCTCATTAAATGGACAATTATTTATCGCGCTCAAAGGGGATCGCTTTGACGCCCACGACTTTATTGCCAAGGCGGTCCAAGCCGGAGCCAAGGGTCTTCTTGTTCATCGCAAAACGGCTGAGATGGTTCAGGTGCCCGCAGATGTTCCTGTTATCGAAGTTGAAGATACGTTGCTTGCGCTGCAAGATTTGGCCACCTACTGGCGCAGAAAATGGAAATTCAAAGTTTTGGGCGTGACTGGGAGTAATGGAAAGACATCCACTAAAGAATTTGCTCGCGCCATGTTGGAAAACCACTTTCGAATTCACGCAAGCCATGGAAGCTTCAACAATCATTGGGGAGTTCCTCTCAGTTTGTTAGCAGCCGGTCCCGACTGTGAAGTGGTTATTCAAGAAATGGGAATGAATCACTCGGGTGAGATCACTCGATTGGCGCAAATCGCAGAGCCAGACGTGACTGTGGTTACTATGGTGGGGCAAGCCCATATTGGTGAGCTGGGGTCACAAGAAGCTGTGGCCAAAGCAAAAGAAGAGCTCTATCTGGCCGCGCCAAACTCTCTACAACTTTTTAATATCGACAATGAATGGACGAGAGCCATGTGGGAGCGGGCGAAAGATAAGTTAGCCCCAGAAAAGGTCATAACCTTTTCAAGTTTTAGTGCTTCAGCGAACGTGAATCTTCGCGTTGAACGTATGTCACATTTTTCTTTGGTGGTGACGGGAACAATCGCAAATGTAAAGGGCGAGGTAACCGTGCCAGCAGCTTGTCCCTCGCCTTGGGAGTCCCTCCTGAGAAGATTTGGCAGGATCTGACCCGATGTCGTGGAGCCTGGGGGCGAAATCAATTGGTTCATTTGAGCAATGGCGCCAAGGTCGTCTTCGACGGATACAATGCCAATCCAGAGAGTATGATGGCTTTGCTCAGAAACCTTTACGAAATGGACGCCGCCGGAAAAAAGATAGTGATTTTAGGGACAATGATGGAGCTGGGCCACGAATCGGTGGAAGCGCATTTTAATTTGGGCGCTTTTGTGGGGCGCTGTGATTTTGATGTGGTTTGGTTTTTTGGTCCCCATGCGGCTGATTTTCAGCGTGGACTTGAGAGCGAAGGATTCCAAAAAAAGCTATATATTTCAGATGGTTATGAGGAATCACTTGCACATGAAGTTGGCTCTATGATACACCCGTCCGACATTGCGGTGATAAAAGGGTCTCGCGCCATGCAAATGGAGCGGGTTCTCGAGCAGTGGCGGCCCGTTGATTTTGCGACTGCCAGCCCATCGCACGAATAATTCGTCATTCGGGAGACGGCAGACCTCATGTTGTATAAATGGCTATTTGAGCTTTCTGATTCATTCTCCGCCCTTAACGTATTTCGCTACATCACCTTCAGAACGTTTATCTCATTCTTTACGGCATTTTTGTTGTGCTGGTGGTTTGGCCCGCGCTTCATTCAAACTTTGATTCGTCGCCAGGTGGGGCAATCCATTCGTGATGATGGTCCTCAATCGCACAAAAAGAAGCAGGGCACACCAACCATGGGTGGTGGTCTGATTCTGCTCGGGGTGCTCGTGCCGGCCCTGTTATGGGTCGACTTAGCCAACTTGAAAGTCTGGGCAGTTTTAATTGTGACCCTCGGTTTTGGAGCCATTGGCTACATCGATGATTCACTGAAAGTAAAAAAGAAGAATCATAAGGGCGTACCTGGTAAGGTCCGCTTGGCGGCTGAGTTTTTAATTTCTGGCTTGGTCATCGGTGGATTATTGATGGCGGAGCAAATTCCCACGACGGTCTATTTTCCGTTTTTTAAAAATTGGGCTCTTGAGTTGGGTTGGCTTTATGTTCCTTTTGCATCATTGGTTATCGTTGGTTGTGCCAATGCGGTGAATCTCACCGACGGCCTCGATGGCTTAGCCATTGTTCCGGTGATCATCGCCGCATTGACCCTGGGTGTTTTTGCTTACGTCACTGGCCATATTAAGATTTCAGAATATTTGTCGATTCCCTACATTCCTGGTGCAGGTGAAATCGTTCCTTTAGCTGCAGCGGTTGCCGCCGCAGGCTTAGGATTCTTATGGTTTAACGCCTACCCAGCCCAAGTGTTCATGGGCGATGTGGGCAGTCTCTCTTTGGGTGGGTTTTTGGGAGTGGTTGGCGTGATCACCCAGAATGAACTTCTCCTCGTTGTACTGGGTGGCGTCTTTGTGGTGGAGGCGCTCTCAGTGATCTCGCAGGTGATCTCGTTTAAATTGACCGGCAAGCGCATTTTTAAAATGGCACCGATTCACCATCACTTTGAATTAAAAGGTTTAACAGAAACAAAAATCATAGTTCGGTTTTGGATCATCGCCCTATTGTTAGCGGTGCTGAGCCTAGCCACACTGAAACTGAGGTAAATGAGTATGCAAGAAGTTGCGGATCTTAATGGCAAAAGAATTTTAATCGTTGGTTTAGCAAAGACGGGTGTGACCTTAGCGCGCTTTCTCAAAGAGCACGGCGCGGTTGTGACGATCAGCGATCATAAGTCCAAAGCTGAATTGACGGGATTCCTTGAGCAGATGGACGGCCTCGATGTTCAGTTGGAGCTGGGTGGTCACACGCCAAAGACGTTCTTGAATCAAGATTTAATTGTACTCAGCCCTGGTGTGCCGCCCCATCTTAAAATCTTCGACTATGCACGAAGCCAGGGAGTTAAAGTCACAGGTGAATTTGAGTTTTGCTCGCGCTTTGTGAAAGAGCCAATGATTGCTATCACCGGAACGAACGGTAAAACATCAACGGCGACTTTAATTGATGTTTTCTTGCGGGAGTCGGGAATTAAGACGTGGCTCGGCGGAAACATCGGCACCCCGTTGGCGGAATACCTCTTTAAGAAGGAGCCCGCTCAGGTGCTCATTCTGGAGGTTTCGAGTTTTATGCTCGAGCACGTTGAGACCTTTACACCTAAAAACGTTGTGTTTACGAACTTGGCAGAAAATCACCTCGATCGGTATCGCTCGATGGAGGAATATGTAAATGCCAAGCGGCGAATCTTTTTAAATACCAATCAAGGCACGACCAGCATCTTGAATGCAGATGACAATGCGGTTGTTGAGCTTGCGCGGGATCCGGCTGTTCAGCGCGGACGAATTTTCTACTTCTCTCGAAAACCTTCGCTTGAGCCACAGATTATGAATATTGGTGGTGCTGTGAATGTTAAAGACCAGATTCGAGTGCGAACAGGTCCGGAAATTGAGTACTACTCCCTTACAAATGCCAAGGTGAAGGGCAAGCACATGCATGAAAACATCATGGCGGCAATCTTAGCGGCTCGTGAGCATGGTGCTAAACACGAAGCTATTCAGCGGGTCATTGATAATTTCAGAGGAATTGCCCATCGCCTTGAATACGTTCGACGAGTGGGCGGAGTAGAATTTTATAATGATTCGAAAGCCACAAACGTCCACGCGGTGGTGAGAGCTCTCGACTCCTTTGATGAGAACGTCATTTTGATCATGGGCGGTAAGGATACGAATTTGAACTACCAGCCGCTTAAAGAGCGCATTCAGCGTAAAGTTAAAACCTTGATTCTGGTTGGTGAAGCGAAGGAGCGAATCAACCGAGACATCGGCGATTTTGCTGAGACATTTTTGATTGGTACATTTGAAGAGGCTGTTTTGATCGCCTACCAAAAGTCACGGATCGGTGACATTGTTCTTCTCTCACCAGGATGTTCAAGCTTTGATATGTTTGATTCTTATGTGGAGCGGGGCAACTACTTCAAAGAGATCGTTAACAAGTTTAACTAATCATTCATTGGTCAGATAATTAATCAAAGGCCCCCTCAATTGGGGGCTTTTTATTTGAAAAGCAAAATTCCTAATTAACAGCCGCGCTTACGACCGGTCACAGGACCGCAGGAATATTGCATCTTTCCCATCACCTTAACGTAGTCGATATTCATCTGACCTTTTAAGCCAATCACAGTGTATTCTTTCAGGTTGTCGGAAGACTGGACCCACATGCTGACATCGGTCTTATTGATGTTGCCGATTTTATTTTTAATAAGCCTAGCGCACTGAGGATTTTGTTTTCTCAGATCTTGGGCGAACTCGGCCTTTTCATTGTCAGTCATGCGCTGCCCGCCAGGCATGCAGGCCAGGGCGGATGCCGAACCTATGGTAAACAGAATTGCAATAATGGTTCTCATTTGGACTTTCCTTTCCCTTTTTGTCTTTTCGAACTCCCTTCCAACCTCTGCCTTACCGGACGGTGGCTGGCAATGGGCTGGGGCTAATTGAAAAAAATTCGAGTCCATTGAGGTAAGAACAATTTGCCCAAGAGTTGTGATGAGGTCTAAGAAGTCCTTGGTCGAGGGTCTTTGGTCCCCAAAGAACCATGATGGCTTATGGGACTAACTTGTTCCAAAGACGACGTGAAGCCACTTCAATTTTTGAGAAGTCAATCCAAAGGATAAATAGAACGATCCAGGCTTTAAAGAGAACAAAGAAGAATACCAAAAAGCCTAGCATCATTAAAAATAGATGCAGAATTATGTATTTGGAGGCTCTCGATTTTATGAGCGCAAGGGGAGCTAGAAGCTCAGTAATGACGACATCGGCTGCGATCAAGGGACTCAAGAACGGCTTTGATATTAGCCACTGATTTGCTTTCTGGAACAGGTTTCGGTAGGGAGAGTATTCAAAATAGAAATTCTGCATGACAATCATATTCCAAAGAGAGTCGGAAGTAATCCATGGCAGTCCGCCCATGCGTATTTTGGTCAAGCCGGCAGCAAAAAAGATAATACAAAAATAGGCTCTCAAGACGAGCAAGCTCCGCCCCATTTTTTTATCCCGACCAAAGAGATTCGGCCAGAGAAGATTGTCCAGTTTGAACCCGGAGCTTCGATCGACGAGTGCCCATATAAACAGGATCGAAGTTATTGGAACTTGTGAGTGATTGAAATAGCAGGACTTTAAAACGAAAAGGCTTAACAACAGGTGGCTAAGGAAACCGGCCCACAGTGCGACTGGGGTTAGGAATCCCACCGCGCCAAAGAGGAGCGACACGCAGAGAATCATCTTAAGAATAGATATTCCGTGTGATGAGAGTTCGGGTGACCACCACACGCCCATGGGCCCTCTGCAACTCGCTAAAATAGGCAAATCTGCAAAAGCGGAATAGTTGGACTCCCAGACAATCCAAAAGAAGGAGAGAAATATCGCAATCCGCATAAGACCAAAGTGGTTTTCAGAGACAGTAGGTTCAAACCTTTCAAGGGCAGCTTTAAAGTTCTTCAGGGCTGACCTTCCTTTAATGAAAGTTGGTGCAGGGTGGTGGCGGTTTGCCAGTCTGGAAGGACGATCAATTCTGAGTCGACCCTGAATTCCATTTGGATCAATTCAAGGCGGTCGCAGTAAGGAAGTCGCTCAGCAACCCGATTTCTTAAGGGAGATAGCCATGAATAGTCTTTGAGTTCCTGGTCGACTTGATAGGTGACCTGCTCAATCCACCATCTCCCCAATGGGGCGTGGTGAAATGGCTTTAGGATCACTCGCTCTCCTTCATTTCGACCTGCGACCCGACTTTAGTACCACTTGATATGTTCGCCTCTCCGCATAAAACTAGACCTCGGGAGGGGCAAAAGCGAACGCCGCCGCCAGCAGTCCTGGGCTAGGTCAATCAGAGGAGCGATATTAAGAGCCCACAACGAATTTTCCTCTTTTTTCCCTGGGACCCCAAATTCTTTGAGATATTCTTTTTCATCTGAATAGGTGCCTCCCAATTTATCCCAAATATTAAGAATTCCTCCAAAGTTGTGTCCCGTTCCACGGTAAACGGTGGAGTGATGCAAAATATGGTTATAGGGTGTGACAAAAGCGAGATTAAATATGGGTAGGTCGTCTTTAACTTCGTAATGAAGAAAGCTTTGGTAAAATATTATCAGCCGTATCATTGCGACGATTCCAAGGGGTTGAAGGCCAAGGGGGATTCCCAACAGAGCAAAGGGTAGAGTGAATATCTGCGACAAAATATTTTCTCTGAGAATTAGAGTTAAGTGCAGCTTTGAACCTGAGTGGTGGGCGAAATGCCCCGTCCAAAACAATGGAATCGTGTGAACAAAGCGATGATAAAAATAGAAGAGCCAATCTGAAAATATAAAATACAAGAAAATATTGACGCCGGAAAATGAGCGCCAAGGGGTGTGATTTTTTGGTTGAAAGGAAAAATTGAAAAATCGATCGAGAATAAGGTAATTGATGGTCATTGCGAAAACAAAGCTCCAAATATTAAAGACCACATAGGTCTTTAGCTTTGAATCGCGAGCCCAAACAATGGTTGCGAGAGCAGCAATGACACTGACGACGAATTTTCCCCAGAAACCAAAGAGATTCACTGTATTTGCGGAGATCTCAATATTCATAAAAGTTCCTGGCCTTTAGTCACTTCTCCATATTGACTGAGATTCGTGCTGTAGAAAAGCCAATTAGAAATATTGAGCCCTTCTTTGTCACCGAAGCCAGTATTTTGCCACGGCCGACCTAGGACGGCCGTTGTGACTCTTTACTTTCCATAGCAAATTCAATACATAGGGTCCTCTTTCGACCTGAGTGGGGCGGCATTCTCAATGCAAGGGATAACGATATGAATTTAGCGACAGTGATATTTTTGTCCGGATTTACTGTTTCGGCCAGCGCTTCTCCCTGGGCAACGTTTTGGAGCGGTTGTCAGCGCTATTTATTGCCCAGCTCCGCACCGGGCCTAAGCGCGGATCAGGCGCCTCAGCAAAGCGCCCTTGAAAATTTGCGGGCTTATAGGGCGCGAGCGGCGAGTGGGAAGGGCCTTGGGGATTCTCGGGCTATTGAAGCTCTCATCAATGGCGTGAGAAGTGCATCTCGCTCCCAGAAAAAAGAGCTCTTGGAAGAAGTAAAAGAAAATTATGCTTGGGCCAGAGAGCATGATGGCACCTTAAGACGAATTTATAATCTGGTTTTAAAGAACGCACTACCGGAAGCGCATAATTTTAAAACTCGTGCGAGGGATGTGGGCCCAACTCAGGCCTACGAAGAATATTGGCAGGCCATGGATCAATTTTTTTCTGAGGACGGCGAGAGCCGCTTTAGGCTCGCCCAGCTCAAACAGGCTATCCGTGAAGTTCAGGAGACCATGCGGTTGCATCCGGGCCCCTATGAGTACGGTCCACTTCTTCTTCTCGGTGGGAGTACGGTCAATGGGCAGGCTCGTATTGGTTCCGATTTTGATGGATGGATTTTTCCGACGCAGTTCTTTTTTACCTCGCTGAAGAGTCTCGAACATCGGCCTGCGGCAAAGGCGCTTGCTACACATCTAGATCGACGCATTGTGAGTAGCCCCTATGCGGAAACCAGAGAGTTCGTGCAAAGAAATGGAATGTTCAGTCTGGTCCAGCCTTTTGCTTTAGAGGTCACGCCCCATCGGATCCGTCTGATCCATTTTCGTGACAGTTGGCTCAAAGGCTTAATTTCGAATGATCCTGAGGAGCAGAAGATTTACGATCTGGACTGGGACTAAGGCCCGATCTGTTTATATCGACTTTAGGTGGGTGAGCATAAGTGAGGCTTCGGTCTAGCAAACAGGGGAAGTTTGCTCATTATAGGGTTCAGGACACCGACAAGAAGAAATGGGCCACCAAAAGCGCTATTTGTTTCATCCTACTTTAGAGCGCATCTATTTTTCTTTGATGTTCGTGTTCACAGGCATAGTGATTTATTCCTTCTCGGTGGAGGACACCTTTTGGAACAAAGAAGGAGTTTGGCAGACCCTCATCGTTCGGCTGGTCTTTTTAAATTGGATTCATAGCTTAGTAGGGCTATTCATCATGTCAGCGCTACCTGAATTTAGAGCTTTGTGCAGAGGACTCATGCGTGGTCCCATGAAGTGGAGAATTATTGCAGCGATTTCTGCAATCATCGTTGCTGAACTTTTTTGGGAATCGAAAAAGACGACACCAACTATCGATGCCGGCGTTCTTGGGTTTGTATTTTTAGCGGTTTTTACCATGAGAAAAGTTCACAACATTGGCCAAACAAAAGGTCTTTCCCTTTTATTCAACCGGCTGAGTAATCCGGGTCTGAGCGTCGAACAAAAGTTAAAGCAAGAGCGAGTAGAAAAAGCAGAACGAACCCTCTTCAATATTTTTATTGTGGTTTTGGTCGGTCTCGTAGCTCTTCGGTTTGCTCAGATCAATTGGGCACTGCCCACGAATCCAGTCTATGTTGCGGTTCTTGCAGTTCTGGCCCTCATGCTCGTTGTAAACAGTTGGAGATATCCAAATGTGAACACCACCAATAAAGGGATATTTATGCTGGGCATGTTTTTCCATGTCACTGCCGCATTTTCGGTTGCTGGTTTAGCCATGCAAAGGGCGCTTCACGGACTAGAGTATTGCTTTTTATCATGGAATATCATCAAGAACTCTAAGGTAAAAATCAAAAGGGGCGCGATTCTTATTTTGGCAACTCTAGTTTTCTATGCTGTAGGCTCAATCGCAATATCCTATTCATCAGTTCTGCCCTTTGGTGAAGTTTCACTGAACTCTAGCCTCTTCAGAATTTTTCTGTTCTTGTCTTTCTTCTTGGATTTCTTCCACTATTACGCCGATAGTGTCCTATTTCACTTTAAGGATCCGCTGGTCAGGGAGCATGTGGGTCCCTTGCTTGGCTTAAAGGAAGAACCAAATATTTCTTCCCATCTTTTTGAAGATGGCCAAAGCTTCTCAGAAAACTCTAAAACGCCGGCTCAAAATGCCGCCTAGGGTATGTGATTTGCTAACAGCAGTAAGCTTCGATTTTAATCGATACTAAGATCAGAGGAACTCCATGAAATTGTTTAGAGTATTGGCGAGGATGAATTTTCTTCCTTTTCTACTATTCACACCTTTCGCCTTCGCGGAAGAAGCAATGAATTTCCAGGCTCTGAAAGAGGCTTTGGCGGCACGGATGTGCGAGGGAATTGTTTTGAAGTCGACGCCTGCCAAGGCTCCTCTCGTTCTCATAGGACTTGGTAACATTGGGCTCGAATATGAAGGCACAAGGCATAATGTGGGCCGGAATATGTTGCAGCTGATTGCAAACAGCCAAGGAGCGGAGATGCCTGGGAGTGTTGAAGTGACCCGTTCGATGTCTTTTGCAACTGAAGAAGAGGCTGAGGCCTACTTCGAGTATACGGGGGCATCCCGACCTGAGCGTAACGGAAAATCTGTTCGGTTTTATGTGGGAGGAGAATTTTTTCTTCTGCCGAAAGGGCACCCGTGGCTGACGAGGGGTGAGGTCATCATCGCATTTCCGGGTTACGACATCAATGAATCGGGATATTTCGTTGGAGAACTGGCTCGAGAGCTCGAGATCCCGACGGACAACTTTGTGGTCTTTACCGACGACATTAACATGCAAAGAAATCAGATTCTTTTGAGCCAAGGTAAGACGGAGCCGTCTGCTGAGGCAAAGCCTTTCAAAGACGTCTATGGCGACGGACACAATGGTCTTCGCTCACTCAATGCGCATTTGGGAGCGGCTAACTACCATCGATTGCGCTTTGGTGTTTCGAGTCCTCGATCGGAAAAAATTGAGATGACTCTTAGCGATTGGGTTTTGGGGCCAGTGCCCGAAGAAGACAGCGCATTCTTTCAGTCTAAGGCTTCAATTATAAATCAGGTTGTGGGCTTGTTACACGAAGGTCGCGAGCTCGATCAGAATCAAAGGCAGAGGATTGTTGCCGAAATTTCTCGGTCTATTAAGGCCATGAAGAAATAGTCAAAAGGCGCGAGGTTTTAGGGGACTTGGCGCTGCCGTTCTTGGGCACCGAATTGGGGGAACTGACAGGTAAGAGCCGCAATTCCTTTAGGGCTCGATCAAATTTCCCCGTCATTTCAAAGGGCTTTCGGGTCTGAGCCCAGCCTGGCCATGGCCTGTAAATTGTACATAGTTAATCGAAATCCCCAGGTGGAGGACGAACTGTGCACAAAAAGGCTAATAAAATCAATTGGTTAAGCTCAAGCCCTCGAATTCTCATAGGTTTTCTGCTTTTAGGGTCCGTGGTGGCCTGCCAAGGCAAGGGGAGCTTGTTCAACTTTAAAGCCTTTAAGGAGCGCGCAGACGAGACCCCCGTTCCTAGCGAGCAAACTATTGAAAAGTCATTCTTTGTGGATCCCTCTGGCAAACCAAAGACCTTTCTTTGTGGCTGGGCACCCGAAGTTGAAATTGGGGAGCTTGGTGAAGCTCTCTTTGGCCACCTCGATCACGCCAGTCCACACTGTAACCTCGAATTTGAGATTCGTGAAAATGCTTTGATCGGAAAACTGGTGAACCCTTCATTCCCTAGCGATCGCAATCGTTGGAAGGAATACGTGGAGATTCCCATCGTCAGTCATTTCTATTATGAGCGCGCCAAAGACGGTCATGGCCGCGAAACCAATGAGTGGATTGAAAACTCAAGTCGAAGTCATTGGAGCGCCAGACCTATGCTCAAAATCGAGCTCAGCGCGATCCGTTTTCATGATCAATCTCTGTTTTGGAGCAGTTGGATTAGCAAT
>JAPKGD010000230.1 GCA_026648125.1 Bdellovibrionales bacterium
GCCACCGATCTAGATAGCTGCGAATGCGGTTGGCCGGGAAGTGTGGCTGTATCCACAACCTTTCCCATTCGTCGAGCGAGCGCGGCCCGTCGACGACGCGGTGGAGAATGGCGAGCCTGAATGAAGAAAAATCTGCCAGACTGGGGTTCTTCAGTTTGCAAATGAGGTGAGTTGAGGATCGGCCAACTCTCCGCGTGCGGGTTTCATCTAAAATAGATCCCGATGACGGGTGTCCTATGGCTAACGTTGAGAGAAAGATTAATATTTTGACGACTTTTTTATTTAATTGAGTGTTCTTCATTGGTCTCGGCTAACACAAAAGCTAAATTCCCCTCAAGGCATTCATCGTCTATTATGATTGATGAAACCTTTTCAGCTTAATTGGAAATGGGATGCGCTGCGCAAGATTGAGGCCGTAATTATTAAATAGGGATTTGTTGCGTCTACTCAGATCTAGACAAGTCCTAAATACAATCTCATAATTTTACTGAGAAAACTTCAAGCTTCAGCGGGTGCTCGAATGAGAAGAATGGTCGTCTACGATTATCCAACCCGGATCTTTCACTGGTCTTTTGCGATCTTTTTTCTTTCAGCGTTTTTGATTGGAAAGATTCTTGATGACGAGGATCCGCGATTTCCCTTCCACATGCTGGCGGGGCTTACGGTGAGTGCTCTTGTTATTTTTAGAATTTTTTGGGGGTTTGCCGGATCTAAATATGCCCGTTTTTCAAGTTTTATCTTAAAACCAAGAGAGCTCATTTCATATATGAAGGGCGTGGTTTCAGGGCAAAAGCGGACATGGGCTGGACACAATCCAGCTTCAAGCTGGGCGGCCCTTTTGCTTTTGGCTTTGGGACTTGGTTTGGGGACTACGGGGTATTTGATGGCCTCTGGATGGGGCGGGGATATTCTAGAGGAAATTCATGAATTACTCGGGAATGGTTTTATCGTCGTCGCAGGATTTCATGTGTTGGGAGTCGTCTATCATACCATTCGTCTAAAAGATCCCATTGGGTTGAGTATGGTTGACGGAAGAAAGTCGGATGCAAAAGGTGATGAAGGCATTGTGAAGTCCTACCCCGTTGTTGGATTGATTTTGGCTGCAGTTGTTATTGGCTATGCGGGATATCTATACAAAAACTTTGACCCGGCGAAAGGGCAGCTGAAGTTGTTTGGAAATGTGTTACAGTTGAGTGAGGAAAGTGAAGACCACGGGGAACAAAAAGACCATGAAATTCACGAAGATCATGAAGAATAAAAAAGCATAAAAAATGGGGACTACGAATATGAAATACGCACTTTCTTCCGATGTCGGAGTACTTGTTCTTCGCATTTGCACATGGACTGGGAAAGCTTCCGCCTTCGGAGCAATTTATTGAGGGAGTGGGAACAATGGGTTTTCCTCTTCCCATAGTGTTTGCTTGGAGTGCAGCGCTGAGCGAGTTTGTTGGTGGTCTTTTCATCGCAATGGGTCTGTTTACTAGGATGTCGTCTGGTCTTTTAGGATTTACGATGGCTATTGCTATGTTTGTGGCTCACGCTGCGGATCCATTTCAGCGGAAGGAATTGGCGTTTATTTATCTTGCCATATGCCTCTTCCTGATTTGCCATGGGGCGGGAAAGTTCTCGTTAGATCGGGTCTTGCGCAAAACTTAAGAGATAGAAGTTTGAACTAGGGTCCTAAAGAACCCGATGGACTGGGGGTTTCGTCCTGACTTGGGCTTCGGGCGTTAATGTCACTTAAGGTCTCGGGATTCTGCTCGGGCTCGCTCTGCTCCGAAGTTATGGAGGCAGCTCCTGAGTTCAGACCGCCGATGGGGAGGACCTCAGGTTCTTTTTTGAAAGTCAGTGGGGGTGAAGCCGTTTGTCGATTTACGATGAGTCCGCTCTTCGATCGTAGGCGCAACTTTGCATTGTAAGCAAATAATTCAATTCCGACCTCATCATAGAGCTTAGCAATGTGGTCTGGAAGTTTGAATTTTATAGAGTGACCATCGTCGCTAAACGTAAGGACATCGCTACCAAGTCGAGCAATTGGATTTGAAGTGTTGGGAAGAAAAATTTCGAGCTGTAAATCACGGGTCAAATTTTCACCTTTGATTTCTAAGCAAGATATCCCACAGGACAGACTCGCCTCGGACAGAACCGGATTTGTTACTTTAAGTTTAGACGTAACGAGTTTCGACATTCCGTAGTTCGAGGAACAGTATGTTGAGGTCGGTAAGCCAGTAGTCGGGTCGTGAGGCATTTGTAAGACACCCAGAACATTTGTGCCAAAATCCTCTCTAAACCGAAGGATATTTTCAATGGCGGCAACGTCATTGCAATCTATTGTTGCGACGATTGGTCGATCAGTTTCAGATGTTGTCTTTAAGAGAGCGTTTAGGTCTTGATCATTGGAGGACGTAATGCGAAGGCCATATTCCTTAGGAAATGATCCGGTATCTCTATAAATCGAGATCAGTTGAGAGACGTTCTTTGGAGTAGCATTGACCATGATCCCGGTGGAGTGATTTGGATCAAATTGTTTAGAGAAGTCTTCCCATATCCTTTTAGCAAAGGTTAAACTAACTCCTTCGAAGATTTGGGCGGTCTCTAATCCAATTTGAAATCCGTACATCGCATTTAGTGAATATTCTGAGGATGACGAGTCAATAGTGTTGATGATGTCTCGATAGAATTTGAATATTTCAAAATAATCGGACTCTTTCCATTCAACCCAATACTGTGGATTATGTCCAAGGCTAGGTATAAATTGGACATAAAAATTCTCTTTCATGAGCGACTCGGATTCCTTCTCCTATTTGGCGAAAGATATCCAGGGCATCAAAGATGCTGTAAGCCGTTGAATTAATGAATTCGTCGAGAGGAATTCCCTCTACAAACTCCATGGCCATATAGTGAACACCGTCGATTTCGCCAAATCCATAGAGCGCGACGATACTCGGATGATCCAAACTAGCTAACGCCTTTGCTTCTACTAAAAATCTTTGTAAGGACTCGGGAGACGAGGGCGCGCCGCCATGAACTATTTTGAGAGCTACTCTACGTCCGAGTGGATGTTCAATGGCTTCGTAAACACTTCCCATGCCACCGGAGCCAGCGACACGAAGAATCTCGTAGGCGCCAAAACGATCGCCTGATCTAAACTCAAAGCTGAGATTTCTGTCGTTCGCCATCGCTTACTTTTCGGCCTTATGTCTAGCAATCTCAACGGGTTGTTAAGAAGTTTGCACTCACTTTGACCCATTTTGAGTCGCTTAATGTGGTCGTCTATTTAAAAGCGTGAATCAGTGCACGTACGATGACGCCTAGGCCCATCGCCGGCATGGAAATCCAGACTATGGCCAGTTGCACAGCCTGCAATTGGCTAGGTTTAGGCACAAGCAATTGAAGCCAGTTTTGGGGAATGCCAAGCACTTGATTAGATAGGTGTTCAATTCGAAAGGCCGTGAAGTAAATATTTGCACAACTCAAGACCAAGATAATAGCGGCATAGGTGAGCCCACTTTTCCAGGATCGAGCCACGATCAATGCCAAAGCAGGTAAGATCCATGGGAGCATTTTGATGAACTTATATTTGAGAAACGCAATGTTCCACTCTGTGCCGACAATCAGGCTAGACACCAAAAAGAGAGTTATCCAAAGGATAATCTTTGCTGGGTCGCGGCGCTTTGCTCTTGAACTGTGTCCAGAATCGTGAGTCCTATGGCGGCCGGTGCGGCTCCATGCGGGGTATCGTTCGCTTCCCATGTCATCCTAATCGGCGGACAGTTGGTCGAGGTAAAACAAATACGATTAGTTCTCAATTTGAGAATTGGTAGACCTCAACTGCAAGCGAACTTGAATTTGATACTAAGTGTTATGTTTGGCAAATTTTCATGCCGCTCAGAAAAATAAACATTCACCTCAGAGCTTTTGACCGAAGTTGAAGTTCCAATGCACCTTGGCCTTCTCAAAATAGGGGGGATTCCAAGTGAAACGTTTTATAGCGCTAATATTAGGAACGGTCTTTGTTACTTCAACGGCATGGGCAGAATATTATGAGCGTGAAGGAAGCTACGTCTATCGTGTGACTCCTTACACAGAGCTTTGGTCGAATGCGGATGGAGTTAAAGTCACCGCGAAATTAGCACACAAGGTTCTACTCAGTGTGCGCCTTGCGGTCACGCCACACGCCCCAGCCGATGATCGCGATCCATGAACCGAGGATCAGCGCCACCATCCACACAAAAGGCAATTGACCGCCGAAATGTAAATATCGGTTCAAATACCATTGAGTGAAGACCGCTACCAATACCAGTTCCATGGCGATCACACGGCCGACCCAGACATTGCGAGTTTCCCGCCACCAAACCCACACATGACCGGCAGGGATCGCCTGCCACACAAATAGGATCAAACGATAGCGCGGATT
>JAPKGD010000231.1 GCA_026648125.1 Bdellovibrionales bacterium
AGAGAGGGGGGATAAGGCTTAGACTCCAAAATAAACATTTCGGGACCTGCAATATCCTCAGGGCTGAGGAGGCCAGGAAGATTCTGTTCCGAGTACTGTCTTTGAATGGCTTCTTTTTGCGCTCGATCTTTCTCTTGAGCCTCCGTGGCCACAGCTCGTTCTTTCTCGTACTCGGAGAGTTGCTGTTCTTGCATCTTTTCTGATTCAGAGAAATCAAATGACTCAACAACGTGCTTAATTTGAAAAGGGTAAGCAGCTGTCCACGGGGATGTAAAATTCTTATTTTCAACACGAATCCGCCAATAGTACCATCCATCAGCGAGATCATTTTCAACCAAATATTGAGTTTGCGAGGTCAAAAGATTCAAAAGAGGCTTTTCGAACTCTTTGTCTGCAGCAAATTGTATTCTATATTGACTGTCTTTGACGGGACTTGCCCATCTGAAGTTGATTTTGATATCTCCAGAGCCAATGAGCATTATCGTTTCATTATTAGGATATAGCGCCTTGAGTTCTTTTGTTGTTTCTGGGCTTAAGTAGGATCGAAGAAACTCATATTTCTGGGTGGGCATCCATTCCGTCACGGCGCGCCCAGCTTTATTTAACGAGCGCACCCTCCAATAATATGTTCCAGAAGTAGGTGCCTGAACCTTTTTAAATGCGAAATTTGTGAAAACCTTTAGTGGCTTTTGAAAAGCCGGGCTTCGGTCAAACTCAATTTCATAACGATCAGTAAACAGAGTTGGCGACCACTGTAATATAAATGGGGGTGGTGCTGACTCCATAAAGGACAAGGAAGTCACTTCTTCGACCACTTTATCCGGAATTAGACTTTTGGGAGGGGCCAGTTTAACGAGAAGCGGCTGGGCCTTGGTATAGGGCCCCTTTCTGCTTCCAGGACTCACGGAACGAGTCCGCCAGTAAAATTGACCCAATTGAACGGATGACCAAGAGTATCGGGTAGAAGCGGTCAGCTCGTCGAGAACGAGAATTGAAAAGCCTTTATCCTTCGCAATTTGAATCTCATAGCTGGTTGCTCCGGGAATCGTATTCCAAGCCAGTTCGGGGATGGACTCGACGAATTGGACGAATTGTGCAGGATCTGCCCGCCGAATGTCTTCGGCAGTAAGACCTTCGCTTCGAGTTACGAGTAAAAATTCATCTTCTGCGGTAAGCACGGAAGGTGGTCTGAGCATGGCCGGAGGCTTGCGAAGAAGACTGAATACGACGGGCGCGCTCCACGCGGCTTCGGCCCAGTCCTTGGCGCGTACTCTTAAATAATAGATGCCATCTTCTAACAGGCCTAGATCTATCGAAGGACTGGTGCTCTCCATAACTCTAAGTTGGTCAGAAAAGTCAGGTGAGCGGGCAAACTGAATTTCCCATCGATTTGAGGCCGAACGGGGTGCCCATTGGGAAATGATCTTAATCTGTCGTCCGCCCTCGATGGGTTGCTCTTCAAAAGAAAGCTTCATGTTGTCTCTGGGAAACATAATAACTGGAGGATTGTCCTCTGCCAGCGTAAATGCCGAAACTTGACTCTTGGCTGGATTAAGCTCTGGTCTCAAAACGGCCAACACTCGCCAGTATAAGCGCTCGTTCGTTGGAATTCCCGAAGGCCTGTATATAGATCGATTGACCTTTTCGCGAACGAGGGGAGATGCAAAGTCTGGGTCTCTTGATACTTCCACGGTAAATTCAGAGAAGGGGTAAGAGGATCTCCACGTAAACATGAGATCTCTGGACTCGTCAGGTTTCAATATCCGATCGGGGACTGGACTGAGAAGTTCAATTCGAATGTCACTCGGGTCAACAACCGCTCCTGCATCGCTGATTTCAGCTTGTTGATTTGGACCCAAGGTTTTACGGCCGTCCTTAGACGCCACGTCCACTTGTCCTTCGAGAACATTTACTTTGAGACTTTGGCCCTCACCAACATCGACCTTAACTAGAGCATCATCTCCCTTGAATTCAGTAACGTCTCCGCCAGAAGCAATAAGCAATTTTTTATCGCGGCCGACCTGTCCCAAGACAGATCCATAGTCAATGTCGAGGCGGATTGAGTCCGTCTTTGCGTTGATCACGATGAGTGAGTTCGGCGAAATGGAGATCTGTTCGCCGCGGTCTGTGATAATTACAGCTTCTGACTGATCTCCAGTAAAAATACTATCGCCCTGGTAGATTTTCGAATTCTTCTCAAGGGGCAACCAAGAGAAGGCAGTTGCATGTCTTCGACGAACATCATTCACTGAAGTCTTAGCAAAGCCGATTTTTTCGGAGAGTTCTTCAGAAGATGATAGCAATTTAAACAGCCAACGATCCTCAATGATCGCGACGGACGAAACCAGCATCACTACCGCAGCAGTAATTATTAAAATGCGATCAAAACGGCTAAACCGAAACCAGATCATATATATTTCCTAGATGTCTTATCGATTCATTTAAGGCGCCGATTGACCGACCAAGATCCAGATTTAATCATATTTATCAACTCGCGGCTCTGTTAAGGCCGATATAAGTATCGGCATGGAACAAAAAGGAAATGTTAAAAGCAATGTGCGTCGCGTGCGGCTTTCATTGCGCTACAAATTGTTAATGATTCTCACGCTAATTCCCTTATTTGTTTTGGGTCTTTATCTCAAATTAGCGACAGGTCTGTTCCAGGAAGACAAAGAGGCTTACGTTTATGATTCGAGTGTCGCTGTGGCAAAGTCACTGGCGACACAAATCCGTGTTGAAATTGAATCCTATTTGAGTGCCGTAAAGCCCATCGTAGAAGGCTATGATGCCATGACGCAGTCCATGTCAGCGTCTTCACAAGACCTCTTTACCAGATTCCCTCGGCTAGGCGCACTCATTCTCTATCAGGCGGATATCACCGGAGGAACGACAAAGCTTGGAGAATTGGTAAATCCTTCGTACCGAAACGATAAATTACTATCAGATCCAGTGGCCCTCGACCAATACCGTCTCGCAGTCGAAACAAGGGGCTTATTGATTTCGGCGGACGCTAGATCAGAGTCTTCACTCGTCATTGGCTGGAGAATTGGAAATTTGACGGATCCTACGCATCTTATTGTGGTTGGAATTTACCAGGCAGAAACCTTGATCTCGACTTTTACAAAAGCACAAATGTACAGAAACTTTCTTTTGGATGAAACCGGAAGTGTAGCTCTGGGTTCAAATCAGCTCAAAGGTACACCATTAGACGGTGAAGATCTTAAGAAATTCTTCAGTCCGGTGGTAAAGGGTAAGCTCCCCGAAAGCTCATTTGGTATAAACAATCGAAAAGGTGAAACTGCCCTTGTTTCGTATGCAATGGTTGGCGTCGGTGACTTAAAAGTGGCCTCTGTGGTTGACCGTCGCCAAGCCTTGAAAGCTGTTGACGCTCTCGTTGCCAAATCCCTACTGTTTTTTGTCGCATTATTCGCTTTTACAGTGTTAGCGAGTGTGATTGCTTCAATTCAACTGACATCCACATTGAGAGATCTCTATGAGGCAACCCGAAAAATTGCTTCAGGTAAATTTGACGTGCGAGTTCGATCCAATTCAAATGACGAGATTGGTGGCCTAGCAGATGGCTTTAATGTAATGGCCGCTGAGGTTTCACGACTTATGTCCGAAACTGCCGAAAAGGCGAGAATGGAAAGCGAGTTGGCAACGGTAAGAACGGTTCAGGAAACGCTATTTCCTCCGTCTGAAAACCAATTCGGGAGAATTCAGATTGTTGGACACTTTGAGCCAGCCAGCGAGTGCGGTGGAGATTGGTGGAACTACAGTCGGGTTGGAGAAAAGATTTTTCTTTGGATTGGAGATGCAACTGGCCACGGAGCTCCTGCAGCATTGATTACCAGTGCGGCCCGATCAGCTGCTGCTATTATTGAGGGTCTAGATGGGATTACGCCTGGAAAGGCACTTGAAATCATGAACCGAGCAATTCATGAAACTTCGAGAGGCACCATTAATATGACCTTCTTTCTGGCCTCGATTGACGAAAAGACCGGTCTTCTCACTTATGCAAATGCCAGCCACGATCCACCTTATCTCATTCGGAAACCGGAAGGTCGACAACTTAGTAAGAAGGACCTTGTACCTCTCATGGATGTAAACGGGCGGAGACTTGGAGAGAAACTTGGCTCTACTTACGAAGAAGCTACCGTTCAGCTGGAACCAGGCGATGATATCGTTTTTTATACGGATGGAATTATCGATCTACAGGATTCCTCTGGAAACAAATGGGGCGAGAGAACGTTTATTAAAAATCTCATCAGCGCAGCTACGGGTGGACATGATCTGCCTGAGAAAATGAGCTTTTTGCGACGGAGCATCTCCCAATATCGAGGAGATGCTGTTCTCCTGGATGATATCACTCTTTTTATGGCCGAATATAAAGAGGCCGGGTAACTTACACCG
>JAPKGD010000232.1 GCA_026648125.1 Bdellovibrionales bacterium
AGCCCTGTCGCCCTTCTTTTGTCGGCCAGAGATAGTTGGCATACTTTCTCAGCCCCGTCGTCAAATTCGGACCCAGACGCCACCGCCAGACGATTTGGATGACCTTGCCCAACTCAAGTATCTAGAGAAATATCGCGAAGCTCCACTCAGTACATTTTCAGACTATGGATGTTTCAAAGGTCAGGTGGTTGTTCTTATTAATCAGGATACGGCGAGTGTTTCAGAAATATTTGCTCAGGCCCTTCGCGATCATAATCGTGCGGAGATTTGGGGACGGCCTTCATCGGGAGATGTCCTTATTGCCACTTGGTACGCTTTACCTGTGTTGGGTCCAGGATATTCAGTTTCCATTCCTGAGGCGCAATTCTTAACCCGCAATCAGGAAAGTCTTGAAGGGGGAGGGGTTTGGCCTCAAAAGGAACTCACTTACGACATTGGGGAGGCTTTGAATGGGCAAGATTCATGGCTTCTACGAGCAGCTGAGTAGGTTTGTTATTTCTTGCAATTGGCTGAGGCCATCGAGAACTCTTGAGCAAGCATGTTCTCTCCTTTAAGTCTAAGGCGGGAGGCCGCTCCCAAAAGGTCTCCTTGCGCAGTTTGGTCAATCTGGCAGGCCTTAAGGAAGTGGGAAAGAGATTCTTTGCTCAGGCCGGATTCAAAGAGAGCATTAGCTAAGGATCTTTGAGATCGAGCAGACTCGGACTGACTGGCTACGGCGCGCTTCAAGTACTTAGTGGCAACAGGGTAATTGTTTTTCTTCAGAAAAAACTGACCAGCGCCGTATTGGACAAATTCCGATTTGGGAAATTTTCTTGCAGCCTGAACCAAGGTGGTTTCAGCTTTGTCTAAACTCTTCTGATCAAAATAGGTTTGAGCGAGATACACATAGCTTTCAGGAAAATTGGGTGCCAAGGTCATGGCTCGGCGGCAGTGTTTAATGGCCTGCTGCAAAAATCCATCGATGGAGTTGAGGCGACAAAGATCTGCATGGATCTCACCGCGATCACCGAAAGTTTTCAGCATGTCGTTTAATTGTTCTCTGGCTTCATGATTCAACCCGGCGGTCTGGAAGAAGTTTACGAGGGCTTGGTGGGCAGGTCGAAATCGGCGATTCAAACGAAGGGCCGTGCGAAATGCCGCCACACCGGCATCCTCCTCTTCTTGACGTTTTCGAACGTCTTTAGAGTCAGAGGCAAGTTTAATGTGGGCATCACCTAACATAAAATGAACATGATAGTCTTTAGGGCGTTTCTCGGAAAGTAGCGAAAGAATTCGTACTAGATTTTTGAAGTCCTTAAGTTCATTGTAGGCGCCAGCGAGAGTGATAAAAGAAGAGGCGGAAACTTCATCAGTATATGGATTCAAAAGATTTACAACGTCTTCAAATTGTTTTTGTTTGAATGCGAGTTTTGCGGACTGCTCTCGTTTCATCAGTTCATGTGAAGCTTTCTTTTCTTGAGCTGCCTGGGCCGTGAGCGAAAGAACCAAAATGTAACCGAGGATTGGCAACCGCATCAGTTGGAATCTCTGTCGGTTGGCGCCTGGGCCGGGGCTCCGGCCGGGGGAGGCGAAGATTTATCTTGAGCTCCAGAGCCTGTCTCTGAATTCGTTGGCTTAATCTCCGTTTCAGCTCCTCGCGACACTCGAGACGGTTTGGTAAAGAGAATTTCTTCCTGACTGGCCGTCATTCGCTTGGGCCAGGCATAAAGACGTATATAAGATAGCTCCTCTTCTTGGAGTTTTCGCTCTAGACCAACGTCTGTAGTGGCTGCGTGAGCAATATAAGTGAGGGCTAGCGCAAGACCACTGAGGGCGACGGATAGCCATGTGCTTGCTGACTGCTCGCGTTTTTTCCTCTGTCGACTCACTCTCATCCTCAATCCGTCTCGGATATTTGCCGATGTATTTATTAGTCGCTTGTTTTCATTGTGAGTTGAGACATTGAAAAGAGCAAGCCTTGGAAGGCTAAAGAATGTCTCAAATTGAGACATGGGGACAGTGGGGGCGATTTTTGTTTTCCACCTGTCCAAAGGATCAACAGCGGGCCGTAGGAGAATTGCTTATGAGCACGGCACGCGGATGGCAATAGGAAGAGGGCGGGAGGCCCAACTATGGAAGCTAAAAATAACAATGTGATTCATTTTCCCGGTCGAAGAGCAGAAGGCTCTAACACAGACTCTCAAGGTCCTTTGCCGCAGCAACCTCGAATGAGTGGGCCTCAAAAGCCTTGGTTTAAGGGAGCACTCGCCATTGGCGGTATTGCTCTCATTGGGATAGTTATCAATGGAATATCACCGTCTCAGGGTCAATTAGATCAAGCCTCATTAGGTCGAGGAATAGCGAGTGTGGACGATCGAAGTTTACAGCCTGGAGATCGGGATTCCCGTTGGGAAAGAAGCTTAGCCAATGACCTTTCTAAGCGAGGAGGAAGAGAGCTAGCCAGCCTGAGCCTGGGTAAGCGTCCTTCACCGGAAGATCGGTTAAGATTCGGAACTCTAAAGAGCCAATACGCCGTAGTTCTCAACGGTGGAAGGCTATTGGAAGTCCGATGGCCAGCCAATCAATCGCCGACCAACATGGTTTATTTAACGAACCCTGGGCATTTTTTAGAGGAAAACAGAGAGCTTTTACCGGCGGACTTTCATGTCGCCGTTCATGAGTCAGAGGCAAAGGGTCAAAAAGGCCAGCTGGCAAAGTACGCTTTGCTTGATCAGGCTGGGCGAAAAATTGCCTCTGCAGAGTTTGGTTTAGACTCCTACGGCAGGCTCTTAGCACTCTCAATTTCTGACTCGACTTCAGGCCAGTAGAAAGCTGGTCTGAGGCCTTCCGCATTCATTTTTACCTTCAAATGAGCCGATAGGTGACTATGGTCATCGAGGCTCACGGACCGTCGAGCAGACGGAATCCGCAAACAAATTCTGTTCAGCATGAACCCATGGGGCCTCATATCTTAGCTTTGCCCTGGGATCGGTTGGCCGCGCAGGTTGTCGATTGGCTCATCGTCTTGATTCCACTCTTTACATTGGTGGTCGCGCCCCTTCGGCGCACGATGGTCGAAGCCGTTTTGCTCGAGGCGCAAATCGGTTTTGCGTCTGCGGTCGTATTTGGATCAGTACTCGCTTTGGCCACAGGATTTTTCTATCACACGTTGATGGTGTGGCGTTTTGGCGGCTCGCTCGGAAAACTGGTCTTTGGACTTCGAGTCGTTGATGTTTGGAAGGGAGGGCGGCCTACGCTGGGTGCTTCTTCCCTCAGAGTACTCATTTTTTATTTTGAGCTTTTAGTTTTAGGGCTTCCCTGGCTGGCCGCACTTTCGGATGAGCGGCGCCGAGTGCTGCACGATAAATTGTCCGACACGATTGTGGTGTCTATCCGACGCAGAGCCGTTTCACCAAGCATCGCTTCCGTCGCATTTGTGCGAGGGGTTTACGCGGCGACCATTGCCATCGTTTTATTAGCGACCGGAGTGATTACAATTGAAGGAATGAAAGCCCTTGAATCTCAGGAAAAGTTTTCTGGCTGGATGAAACAAGGGACAGACGAAATAGTGGCTTGTCAGACTGTGGATGATGCTATGGAAGATGAGCCACAAGGGTTGGATCGAGAAGCCCGCTTAGAATCATCCATGGGAATGTTCGCGGCCGGACTCATTGATCAAAGTTGCCTTCAAGAGGAGGCTGAAGCTCTCCTTAATCATGGTTCAGATGAATCGGCCTTGGGTTACTTAGCGATGGCTTTTGCACTGGCAGATGATCCCGAACAGTCCAACGACTATCTCGCACGGACCTGCCGAATTGCTCCAGAGAGTGAATCTTGTCGAATGGCGCAAGTTGTTCACAAGTGGTCTTCTGAAGACTGGGATGGAGTTTCACAAATTTTTGAGGCCATGCAAGATTCGACTTCGCCCCACGTGCTGGTTTGGGTCCTCAGGTACCACATGAGACAGGGTCAATACGCCCGGGCCATGGAGACGATTCGGCGCCTATCAGGGAATAAGGCTCTTGCGGACTACCTCGTGCCAGAGAGAGTGAAAGCCCTTTGGCGCACAGATCGTCATGAAGAGGCCGAATTGGTTGCCGTCACGGGATTCGAAACGCTACCGGTTGAAAGCCGAATCAATCTTTCAAGTTGGCTTTGCTACGCGGAAATGTCGGAGAAGTGCACGGAGAATTTACCCACCAGCTGTGAAGAGTTGGTGAAAGGGCTTCATGCCCGACCGGAAGTCGATCTGCCTCCCTCGGGTTGGTTGGGACTCGTTTTGGTCAAAGAGAAGTGCGAAAACCAAGCTAAGCCCAACGTTTATAGCGAAATGATTCAGGCGGTTGGACCCGGCGAAGTCAGCGATTTTCTTGAGTCCTTGCAGATGTTTTCTAAAGGTCAAGTCAAAGCGGCCCAATCAAAAAT
>JAPKGD010000233.1 GCA_026648125.1 Bdellovibrionales bacterium
TTTGGTTTTATTTAATCATACAAGCTGGATGGATATTGCGGTTCTTAGTTCCCACCTCCCTCGCATCCCTAGGTTTGGAGCGAAGATTGAACTTTTCAAAATACCCTTTTTTGGACGAGCGATGAGACGGGCGGGGATGCTGCCAATCGAAAGGCACAATCGCACTAAGGTTTTGCAAATTTATAAGGAAGCAGAATCTCGAGCTAAAAACGGGGAATGTTTTGCATTAGCGCCAGAAGGCACGAGGCAAAATGACTTAGTGTTGGGTAAATTTAAGCAGGGCCCATTTCTTTTTGCGATCGGTGCGCAAATGCCAATTGTTCCCGTAGTGATTGCGGGGGCCCGCGAAACTATGCCGAAGGGAAGCTGGCTCATCAACACAAAGGCGTGGAATTCACCAGTCATTGTTGAAATCTTAAATCCAGTGCAGACCCAAGGGATTAATGAGAACGAGGTTTCTTCGCTCCAGGACGTGGTCCGCGCACAGATGTCCTCGCACTACGAGATTTTGAACCGCGAGCTGGGTTTGCTTTAAGAGGCTTTTGGGCGCCCAAACATTTTGCAAACAATTTGCATTCTTTATGATCGAGCTTAAAGCCGGCATCTCTTATTAAATCTTCGAGGGGGTTCTTGGTGTAGTCGGTATAAAAGGGCTCGTGAAAGTCTTTGGGAAATCGCTCAATGCCCCAGTTGAGCTGAGGGAGGTCATCGCGCTGAATGGAGTCCACAATCACCAGGCGGCCGCCGGGTTTCAAGACGCGATATGCTTCATGCAGAACGCGAATGCGCTGATCCATTGGTAATTCGTGAAATAAAAAGACGGAAAAAATAGCGTCAAAAGATTCATCCTTAAAGGGGGTTTCCGCGGCGTCCGCCTTTACAAAACTAACCGCTGAGCCAAGGAGTGGATCTCGGCGAGCAAAGGACAGATAGGGGCCGCTTAAGTCAAGAGAGGTGATCTGAGCTTGTGGAAGGGTCATGGTCACTTGGCGAGTCGCACTTCCGGTGCCTGAGCCTAGTTCAAGGATTTGGGACGGCTTATTCTTTAATTCACTGAGCGGAATAAGTGCGAGTCTTCGCATCGCCGAGGCCGCTCCTTTAAAAAGAATTTCTACTTGATGGTCGTAACGCTTGGCCGATTCTTCGCTGAGGTAGCCATCGGTTTGGAAATGGAAATTGCGCTGATAGTAAGAAGGAGCATGAGATAACTCTTCACGCGCTTTCTCAGAAAATTCGGTGTGGGATCGCTGTTTCATTCGCCACGCCACCCGAACTCCGTCTGCCCACACATCAATTAGGGATTTTGCGTGGCGAAGGGGAGACTGGGGCGCAAGGAGCGAAAGAGGAAATAGTCCCTCTGAGGCTCTTTTGGCATCTTCTATAAGAAGTTCTTGCCCAGCTTTCATTGCGGCCTCTTGAAAGTCCTTTGGTGGAAGAAAATCTTCGCCCCACTTGCCAGTAAAGGCCCGGTTCAAAAGGGTCAGCGGCCAACTTTCAACGAGATATAGGGCAGAGCGAGCAAGATTATAGTGCTCAAGCGCCTTATTCAGGGAGCGTATCTGCTTCTTCCAGCTTTCCAAAATCACTTGCCGTCACCCTTAATTTTCTTTGCGGCTTTGGCGACTCCCTGTTCAAGCTCTCCAAATGCCGCTTTAAATCGACCCCAAAAATCCTTGGCCTTTTCTTTGGCATCGCCCTTTTCTGTCTTCAGATCTTCTTTGAGTTTGTCTCTGTGGGTGCGAAGGTCAGAGAGAGTCTTCTTCCACTCCGCTTGGGCTTGAGCCGACATGCTCTTGGTCTTTGCGTCCATCTCACTGATCTCAGCTTCAATTTTATCGAGTGATTTGTTGATTCTTTGGCGCCATGCCGGAGTGCCTGGGGCATCGCTAGAATCCTCAGCGGGGCTTGCCCATGAGATGAACAGACCCAAATAAAGGATTGTGAAAAGTCGCGTGACTTGAAAGAGCATAGAACCCCCAACATTCATTATGGGGATAGATTATAGCTATTATGGCACAAAAATAAACAGATTGAGGTGCTGACTAAGAGAGAAATGCGCCCTTGGTTCCACAGGCGGGATTCTTACAAACCGCTTCCTTAAATGAAGGTGAGTCCGAAGAACTAGTGCCCGAGGTCAGGTGTGAGGAGAGAAGAAGGGATGCAAGTATCAATGCGATTGACAGCCAGTTGAATGTTTTTCTCATTTTGTCCCCACTTTCGAGGTCTAAAGGAACCTCACCTGCTTCAGAGGCAAATTCAGTGCCAGGATAACGCACCTCATGAGAATGTCCAAATCAAAAATATTCGAGTTCCAGAGGTTAAAAATGAGAGGGGTGGTGCCAAAGTGAAATGGGAGGTGCATATTGCACCTCTAAATTTTCAGGCGAGAAGCCCGGGCAGAGCCTCTCTCAATCCATCCAGAATGAACTGTACGGCAATAGCACCAAGTATCAGTCCCATTAATCGTGTAAAGACATTCATACCAATCTGCCCAAGAAGTTTAACCAAATGTCCTGCTTCACGGAGGACCACATAAGAGGCCATGGCGACGATAACTATGGCCCCGTAGATGGCCACGTGCTCGGGCCAAGTCTTGGCTTTGTCAGACAAAATGAACACGGAAACAATCGCCCCAGGGCCGGAAAGAAGGGGAATAGCGAGTGGGAATACCGCGATGTCATCCTTGTCCACCCCTTCTTCGGCCTCCTCCAAGGTTCCCTTAGCTCGGCTTTGACGAGCGTTGAGCATGTCCATACCAATCACAAACAAAAGGGTTCCACCCGCGATTTTAAGGGCAGGAAGGGTGATTCCAAAAAAGCGAAAGAGAAAACCGCCGATGGCGGCGCAAACGATGAGAACTCCGCAACTTATCCAGGCCGCTCGCCATGCCATGGACTCCTTCTTTTGTTTCGAGTCGTGGGCGGACATGGCCAAGAAAGCAGGAACAGCACCGAGGGGATTCACAATGGTGAAAATGGCTGAAAATGCGATAATGAAAAAGGAATAAAAGCTTTGCACACGGATCATATATCGCGAAAGGGCGAGAAGTTGCAGGGATTTTGTTAGGATTCATTGGAAGCACCTGCTATGGTGTTCAAAATTTTGTCAGACGGCCTTCGGAGGGCCCCAAACAAGGAAATTGCTATGACGATTACCAAGGGTAAAGTGGTTACGATCAATTATCAGCTCACCAACAAAGCTGGAGAAGAGTTGGATAAATCAGAGCCGAATGAGCCACTTGTTTACCTCCATGGTGTGGGCCAGCTCGTACCGGGTCTTGAAAAAGCCTTAGAAGGCCTTAAGGCGGGCGATTCGAAAGCGAAGATCGAAGTGGCTCCCACTGAGGGCTATGGTGAGGTTCGATCCGAACTCATTTTGAAGGTTGGCCGGGACCAATTTCCTTCCGAAACTGAGCTTGAAGAAGGGATGCGTTTTTGGGCACATACACCGGAGGGACAGCGACATCCGTTTACAGTGGTTGGTATTCAAGGTGATCAAATCGAAATCGATGGAAATCATCCTCTCGCTGGTGAGACCCTTGTCTTTGATATCTCCATCGTCGAAATTCGCGATGCCACAAAAGAAGAAATGGAGCATGGGCATGCCCATGGTCCTGGCGGACACCATCACTAATCAGGTCTAAGAGTCGCGCAGATGGCTTGGTCGGCCCGTCAGTTTGTCGATAAATTAGGTCTCTCGCCGGGAACGCTCATCTATACCGGCGAGCGTTCCATGGGGGGTGTTCGTCTAACATTGACCCAGTACTCAGAATCTAATCTCGATATAAGAACGTTTGAGAGCTTTGATCAGCTCAAAGATAGCCTCAAAAGCGATGGCTTGCGTTGGATTCATGTTGAAGGGCTCAATGACGTGCGAGTCGTAGAGGCTCTCGGTCGAGAGTTTGGTGTTCATCAAATGAGCTTGGAGGATATTCTCAATGTCCATCATCGGCCAAAGGTGAGTGACTTTGAAAACTACATCCATTTTGTCGTAAAGATTTTGCAGGTTGATCCGAAGACTCAAGGATTTTACTACGAGCATGGGAGCATTATATTAGGAAATCGCTTTGTTTTGTCCTTCTGCGAGCGAAAGAGCGATCTTTTGCGTCCACTTTTTGAACGATTTGAGAACGCCGAAGGTCGCTTAAGAAAGCTTGGGTCTGCCTATCTCGCCTTTGCGATTATGGACTTGGTTCTTGATTACTTCAATTTAGCGCTGGGACATTTGGGTGATGCCGTTGATAAAATGGAGACCCAAATCTTAAGACATCCGTCGGATTTGCTCTTAGGAAAGCTCTATGAGGTCAAAAGAGAAACAGCTCTTGTACGAAAGATGGCTGCTCCAATCCGTGACTCAATTCGCGAGCTGATTAAGGCCGGGAGTGGCCTCATTGGTGA
>JAPKGD010000234.1 GCA_026648125.1 Bdellovibrionales bacterium
TCTCACCCTCGCGATAAATAAATGTTAAGGGCGCCCAATCAAAAGGTAAGAAATCTTCAAATACATGATCTTGAACTGGCTCCTGCCAGTTTACAGCCTTCACTGAGAGCGCTTTCCAAGCGACATTCCTTTTTAAACGAGGAATCATCAGCTGATCTACACCCACGACGACATCGGCAAAACCATCTTTAGAGCTTTTTTCAACTCGCTCCATGAGCAGGCCTGCATCTCCGGCCGACATAAGCTGAACTCGACACTTGCAGATACCTTCAAAAATCTTGGCCAGCTCTGGCCCGGGTCCACTTAATCCGACAAATGAATCGTAACTCAATACGACCAAAACAGGACGTAGGCTTTCTTCTGTCCCCGAAGTCTTCGATTTAATAAGCGGATAGGAAAAAAAGAAGACCAAAAACAAGAAGGCTAAACCAGTTCCCCATATTTTTTTTGACGTCACCACAGCAGACCGCGGTGTCTCTTATAGAAAAAGTAATCAAGCCCTAAGCATCTTCCAGCCCCCACCCAGGCCAATACCACACTGATGGTAATGACCATCCGATAAAGAGGCCATTGTTCTGGGCCAGTCATAAATAAGTAGCTCCATGCCACAATTGCAGCGAGAAGAGCCATGGGACGGGCCAGAAATCCGATGAGTAAAAGGACGCCGATGAGAAATTCAAAATACATCAGGGAGTATGCAAAGATCTGCCAATGAGGAACAATCACGCCATCTAGAATTTGCCGATACCAATCTGGCGCATTCACCAAGGGCATATTTTCCGTGATGGCCGCAGCGAGCTTTGGCTGGAATAGGTAATCACCCTCGTTCTTGGCCATTCCCGCAGCCAAAAACCACCACCCGAGGTAGATTCTTAAAACCACCATCGGAAGCATGTGACCCACATATTTTACGCTTTCAAAAAATGCGAAGATCATCGGCCCGATCTTCCCTCACCGTGGCCGCCCATGTCATCCCATTTTTTGCGGACATTCCTTAAGGAGGAAGCAATCTTTGCAGTTGGGGCTTCGAGCCTTACAGATCTGACGTCCCAGCGTTATTAACCAGTGCGAAAACTGAACCCACTCGTCCTGAGGCACCAATTTCATGAGATCCCGCTCTACAGCCTCCGGTTGGCGCGCCGAGCTGAAGCCCAATCGACGCGAAATCCGAAAAACATGCGTATCAACAACGACTCCCGTCGCCATGCCAAAGGAATTTCCCAAGACCACGTTCGCTGTTTTTCGACCGACGCCAGGAAGCTCGGTCAATTGCTCCATTTCTCTTGGAACTTTGCCAGAATAATTTTTTACCAATTTTTCTGCGAGCAAGCGCAAGTTCTTTGCTTTGTTGCGGAAAAAGCCCGTACTGCGAATGAGGTTTTCCAACTCTTCAGGTTCAGCCTTGGCCATTTTTTCCATTGTCGGGTAACGACGAAATAACTCAGGCGTCACCATGTTCACCCTTTCGTCCGTACATTGGGCACTCAATACGGTCGCAACCAACAACTGCTCGGGACTTTCATGATCAAGGGCACAATGCGCATCCGGATAGTGCTTCTTGAGAAGCCGAATAACCCTCATCATCCGTGTGGATTTTTGTGAAGCCGCCTCTTTTGCCATGGGTCACACCTTAGGCCAAAGGCGGGGTGTCGACAAGGCATCCTTATAACTTTAGTCGAGAAGAAGCCCGGTGGTTCCCGTTGATCGAGGCGAATTTAGAAATCTCTCATAAAATAGATATACGCCGGAGGTGAGCCATGGACGGCCCGCGAGCGCCAAGCAATGAAGAATTCTCTCAAGTTGTTTCGTTCCTTACTCAGAACCTGAGGAAGGACATAAACTGGTCAATTGCCGACGAATATCCACTCGCTCTGAATACGGGCAACCTTTCGAATATTCGAGTCGTTAAAGAGGGTGACCGCTATGTGTCTGGTGCCGTGGTAAGGACCTCCATGGTCAAATCACCGGCCGGACTCTTTAAAGTCGCTGGTATTGGCAGTGTAGTTACAGCTCCCGATTACAGAAATCGAGGCTTAAGCCGATCTGTACTCGACAGTGTTCTGCAAATTGCTAAAGAGTCAGCGTGTGACGTCGCCATCTTGTGGACTGACATTTACGATTTTTACCGTAAGGTTGGCTTTGAATTGGGAGGCACTGAAATCAGCGCTCAATTCGATGCTGCTCCCAAAGTGGATGCAACGGGACTCAAGTTTGTTGAGTCGCCTAAAGTGAGTGCCGAAGCCATTGCCCGTATCTACGCACAACACACTTGCGGTTCGATTCGCTCGATTGAGGACATTCGAAAGTCACTTACGATTCCCAACATGAGAGTCTACACCGCCTGGGATTCAAGCGGACAGATGCAAGCTTACGCCATTGAAGGCAAAGGAGCTGACCTAAACGGTTACATTCACGAGTGGGGAGGTTCTGTTTCCAAGATTCTTCCCCTCCTGGGACATATTATCGAAACTCAAAAGAAATCCATTACGATCATCGCTCCCATTCACGCTAAAAACCTACTGCGGCAACTACAGAGCCACGGCGCTCAATTGCATCAAGGTGTTTTGGGAATGATCAAGGTGGTCAATCCCTATCTCCTCTTTGCCAAAGTTCGCCGATACGCGCGAAATATTGGGATTGATGACTTCGTTCTTGAGCAAAGAAATGGCCAGGCCCACTTTGGCTTTGGCAATGAAGTCTTCAAAACCGATTCCGAGAGCGACGTTGTCCGACTCATCTTCGGCCCCAGCAAAGCTAGTGAACTGCACCAGTTTGATCCCGTTACGGCGGCCGGTCTTGAGACGATTTTTCCCCTGCCGTTTTGGATATGGGGTTGGGACTCTGTATGATGGACAGGCCCACACCACGAACTTTTCAAGTCATTCATTGGTTACTGGCATTGAGTTTGCCACTTTTCTTATCCCTCCTCTTGGGCTGTATTCAAGCCCCTGAATTGAAGCAGGCTGAGCTGGGGCCAGAGGCAAGTGATGCCGACATAGAGCTTGCAATTTCTAAAGCTCTCTATGGAATTGACCCGTGGGCCACCGCTGTTGGCCAACAGGTCGTTTACGACTTTAACGCCCGCATCGAAAATCAAGAGGAAGCTCGCCCGATCGTTCGCCTCACACAGACAATTCTGAATCGCAAAGAAGAGAACGACGGCCGAAAATTGACTCTCACCATCCAAAATCACGAACTTGATCTCAACTCAGGAGAGGTCGACGTCACCGAGGGTTCTTCGGAATATAATTTGGATTCACCCGCAGTGGCTGCCGCGCTATCGCCCTTAAAGCTCATTACGCCAACTCTTGAGCGCACGGTCATTCGCACCAGCTATCACAACCTCAAAACGGAGAGCGGCACTATGGCGCCCCCTGATGTTGTACGGCGAAAGTCAAATTGTGGAGATGTTCCAAACTGCCAATTAAGATATTTCCGGCTGCAATACGATGAGGCGTCCTGGTATTCGAGTAGCGAATATGAAGTGCAAAAATGGGCTTTTACAATAAGCCGAGATGCACCGTTCGTCTCTTACATTATGGATCGGTGCTTGGCCTCCTTAGTGAACTCAGATGGCCGAAGCTACTACGTTAGACAGTGCCAATTTGCTGTAGACTTCGCCTACGCCAACGCAAATCCCCCCACACTCCCCTAAAATTTATCTCAGGATTGCCATTTCCATGGAGAATCCGATACAACCGGGTTCTCGATGGAGGTTAGCGATGAAAAAAGTTGCAGTAGTTCTGTCTGGCTGTGGCTTTCAAGACGGAAGTGAAATTACCGAAGCGGTCAGTACCCTGATTGCTTTGTCTGATCTCGGAGCGACCTATCAAGTATTTGCTCCGGATATCCAAGCCCCCTCCACCAATCATCTCACACATCAAAAATCGGGAACTCATTCAGTGCTGGCCGAATCTGCCCGAATTTCGCGAGGCAAAATTAGTTCCTTGAAAGAGCTCAAAGCGTCAACCTTTGATGCTCTTGCTTTTCCCGGCGGATTTGGAGCAGCCACTGTGCTTTGCGATTTTGCAGGCCGCGGGAGTCAATGCCAGGTCAATCCCGAAGTCGAACGTGTGATTGAAGAGTTTTTTAAGGCCGAAAAGCCAATTGCGGCCATCTGTATTGCGCCGGCCCTCATCGCGAGGGTTCTGGGAAAGCACGGAGTCACAGTGACTATCGGAAGCGACAAAGAAACGGCTGCAGAAATTGAAAAAACCGGTGCCCACCACGAACAGTGTGCCGTAGATGATTACGTGACTGACCGCGAACATCGAATTATCACAACCCCTGCTTACATGTATGATGATGCAAAACCGAACCAGGTGTTTGCTGGAGTTAGTGCGGCAATCAAAGAACTTGTAGAAATGGCCTGAGCCGATCGAGGCCCCGTCAGG
>JAPKGD010000235.1 GCA_026648125.1 Bdellovibrionales bacterium
TTCAAAGTGCCTGGCTCCTGTCTAGCGCTGGGCGGCCGCACCGGCTATTCGGTTAAACTGATCTCCAAAGACTATTTGGCGCCGACCACTTCTCATCCTATTGGTGGAGCTTCGGAATCCGGCCCCATTCAAAATCCACCGCCGTCAGATTGGTAACTCGTCTCATTCTGAGACAGGGTTTTTGGTCGTTTGGAACCTATTCATTTTGAGCCATCTCGGCCAAAGTCCTAAAGTGGGACAGCAGGAAATCCGATATAATGGAAGAGGTAGCAGGGGATATCTTTGGAGGATCTGTGACGATTTTCAATTCAGACAAAGTCTCGGATTTCACAGTGCACTTACGATGGCTCTCACTAATCACAATACTTCTCTCGCTTGATCCGCTATTTGCTCAGGATGAAATTGCAGCAAAAAGGAATAGCTTGCCGCAATTTGATATCTGCCTATCCTACCTTTCTAGCTATGGAGCGAAGCGGGAAGCGATTAATCAATATCAGCAAAGCTGCGTCGATGCCCTTGATAGTTGTGGGGCGGAGAATTCACCGGACTTTAATGCTTGTGTCGCCGGAGTGACAAATAAGTATAATGAGATTGGAAAATCAATTGGTCAGTCAAATCCGGCTACCACAGCGGACGGAGGGGAATCTAGTGCCGGCCCAGCGGGGAGCTGTAAGGATCTGACTGCCAATGCCAAGAGCTTTTGTTCAAATCCCGTTGATGCCATGTCCGACGGTGAGTTTGGCGGACAAAACACCCAGATAGTAACTAGTTTAATGATGGGCATGACAACGGCTTATCGAGGCGCAAATGGTGGTACAGCCGCCATCTGTAATCTTATGAAGAATGCAGGCGGGGGCATGGCAGCTCTTAACGGCGGACTTGCGGCCCGATGCACCAGCTTGATTAGTGATTGTGAAGATCGCTGTAATCTAGAGATTAAGCAATACTCTGGAAATTCGATGTATGCCGCCGAATTAAAGGAAGCACAGAAAAACCTTAGTATTTGTAAATCCCAGTCCAGAAAAGCCAGCGAGATGGCTGTTTCCTCTTCGATGAGCTTAATGGCGGGGCTTCAAGGTAAACTTTGTGAAGATGCTTCTAAAACCAACGACGAACTCTTTTCCAATTCGCCTCCTCCCGACTTTGATCCCACAGTTCCCAATTGCCAAACCGATCAGTCTAATCCGCTCTGTCGGGGCGTAGGTGGTGGTCCCGGTGGACCCGGATTTCCTTCTCCCAGTGGATCGGGATCTGGCAGCGGCGCTTTTGGTGATGGTGGAAATCAGTTTTCTAATATTGGCGACTCCGACGGTTTTGATCAGGGCGAGAACACAGGTGATGGTGCAAGCTCCCAAGCGAAGAATTCTGGTGTACCCAATGGCGGTGGTGGAATGCCTGGTGGCGGCGGTGGCGGTGATTTTGGCGGCGGCGATGAGAAGGGCGGCAGAGCCGCTGGCGCTGGTTACAACGCCAATGTGCTTCAAGGTGAGCGAGGCGGTGGCGGATACTCTGGCGCAGGCGCTGGTGGTGGTGGCGGCGGATGGAGCGGCTACGGTCAAGGTGGAGACGACGAAGGTAAAGAGAAGAAATCTGGATTTGATTTAAGCAAGTATTTACCGGGTCAGAAAAATGCTCCAACTCGTGGACCTGCGGGAATGAATCGCGCGAGTAACGAGATCGGTGCTGTTCACGAAGATATTTTTAAGAAGGTATCTGATCGGGTAAAAGTCGTTTGTTTGACCAAGCGACTGAAAGATTGTGATAGGTAATTTTGTTCAAAGAGATCTTGATGGGTGTTATGGACTGGTTGGTTAAGGGCGGGGAGAATTCATGAATAAGAGAAACTTAGTCCTTTCAATTTTGGCCGCGGCAGCTATGGCAGTTGCTCCGCACCAGATATTTGCTCAAGGCGCCACCAACGAAACTCAAGGCGGAAGAATGCCGTCCCCGTCAGGTGGACAAAGTATCAACCAGGGAGCATCACAGGGCTCGCGAAGTCAGGCGGTTGGTCAGGGGCTCAATGTGGTTGCAGGGGGGATATTTTCTTATGCATTTTATGCTTCTTGCTCGCACGGCTGTAATTACATGTACGCGGCTATGGCCATCAGCTCTTTTGCATCCGCAGCAACAATGAGGCGGGCAAAGGGCATGTCCAACATGACCTACGATGCCAGTGGAAATTGGGGTGGAAATTGGGGTGGAAATTCTAACACCAATCCTGACGTTTACGGCGGTGGACCAGACCCTTTTGATGGATTGCCAGAGACCCAGTTTACAGAAGAAAGACAGCAGTGGGAGAAGCTTAAGAATGATGGATTTACCATCTCAAAGGATGGAGTTATCAAAGACCCGACAGGAAAGACTTGGAAGCCATCTGATCTAAAAGATGCAAGTAGTATGATGGCTGCAGGCGCCAGTGCTGCAGATGCAGCGAGCGCAATGTCGATGATGGAGAAAGTGAACAAAGACATGGCGGCTAAAGCAGGAGAATTTGAAAACGCTGCGAATGAAGCAAACGTTGTTGCGATGGCCGTAGATGGTTCAGGCGGCGGTGGTGCTGGTGGTGGAGGAGGGTATAACCGAGATCTCGCCAGCGATGAAGACAGCGACTATATGAAGAATTTTAAGAATCCCTTCGCCATGGACGCCAGAAAGAAAAAAGAGATGGTGGCCGGTAAATCTCTCGCTCACGGTGATGATCAAATCGGTGTGAAGATGGATGATATTTTTCAAATGGTACATCGAAGATATCAGGTCAAACGAGCTGGTGATGAATTTATAGAGCCAGCGGAGGCTTCGAAAGCCACTCCCAAGGGATTGGCTCCAAAGGGCTCGCTCAGAAAATAGGATTTAAATAAGTTTGTCTTTGAGATGAGATCCAGGCTCGATCTGGGCCTGTGCCGTCACTACACTTCGTTCCAGATGAATTTTCTCTGGGAATAGAGTTTCACTAGAGAAAACCGCGAACTCACTCACCGACAGTTCCTCGGGCCAAGGGAGACTTCCCAAAACCAATGGGCCACCACTTCGCCAACCTTTCCACCAGCCAGGTGTAAAACGGTCCAAAATACGGATCAAGGTCTTTTGCTGCGAACTGGGCTCAGTCAAGATTTCGAGGCACTCTTTTGTTGAGCGCAGATAATCTTGTGAATTTCCGGTTTCAAAGCTAAGTGCACTTTGATCGATGAGACTTGAAACTACCTCACCCTGGTCCATGCGCTTTTGAAGTACGTCGTAAAGGAGATTCGAGGGCGCTTCCGAAAGACCAGAAAAAACCTTCTGGTTGACCACCATATAGCCGGTAAAGTGCCAGGCAGCTAAATTCGCATCGGACAATTTGGTTTTCGAAAACTTTCTCACTCGTCCGCTGCCATCCGTATATACGCCGCCAAAGCTTTCTTTTGCGCCTTTGGGAAAGGGGCTCAACAATAGGGTCGCAATCGCGTGGGTGGTTTTATGTGTTTCCAGGAGTCGTTTAATAATTTCGCGGTCTTCAAAAAGGCAAACGGCATCGGCATTGGCAATCACGATATCTTGCGCATTTGCTGCAAGCTTGCTGGCTTTGGCAAGACCTCCACCGCTTCCCAAAATCGTCCCTTCTTCATGAGAAAACTGAAGTTTCGTGCGCCACCGAACGAGTCCCTTAATACAGGTTTCCACAGTTTGCGGAAGATGATGGGTGTTCACAAGCAGCGCCTTGAGGCCCGCTTGCTCGAGATAAAAGAGTGGAAAACCCATCATAGGTACATTTAAAAAAGGTATGGCCGGCTTGGCGATTTTGTCAGTGAGGGGTCTGAGGCGCTCCCCTCGGCCAGCAGCAAAGAGAAGAGCAATCATAAATCTTCGTACTTGCGCTCGAGCAAGCCATGATCATTCAGAACCGAAAGAAACTCTCCGTATTGGGGAAAATCCTCAAGGGTCGCTGCCACGGCTTGAAGAGTCGGACGAATGTATTTTAAATAGCGCTTGTCATTTCGCAGATTAAAAAAGCTGGCAAAGCTTCCTGAGGCCTTAAAGCACCTTTGTAAGAGCTGGATTTTAAACACTTCATCAAAGTGGTCGCGCGAGAAGGTCGTCGGCAGGTGCGGCTTAGCTTGATCGAGATAGTAATCTATAATCTGTCGGCGTGAGGCAGGGCTTAAGTTGACGTAACTGTCATAAACAAGACTGACCAAATCGTACTGAATCGGTCCAAGGCGAGCGTCTTGAAAATCAATGACGCGCATTTTGCCCAATTTGAGCATGAGATTTCGTGAATGGTAATCCCGATGGGCAATGTACTTGGGCTCTTTATCTAAGAGTTCGCAAATTTCTGTAAAAATTGAAGTGAGCTTTGAATTGGTCTGCTCAGAAAGCTTAAGTCCGGCCATTTTTTCAAGAACGTGTT
>JAPKGD010000236.1 GCA_026648125.1 Bdellovibrionales bacterium
AAGAGACCCAAGTGAAAATGGTTTTTTTGATTTTTCCATTGGCAGTCTTGGCGCAAAGGATTTTCTCGTCGATCAGCGACTCGAACTCCATCAAAATTTCACCGAGAGGCTCAGCTTCCACTTAATCTGGTTTCATGATGACGACCTCGAAGACCACTTCTCAAGTCAAATCTTGGAACTCAACTATTTGCTGAGCGCACAATTTTCAGTGGCCGCTTATGGGAGCGTCTTTACTGAAAAGGCCGATAATGACGTGGGTCTCGCCTTGATCCATTCCACCCCATCAAAATCCACCCGTTTCTTCGTGACCTTTCCTGATTTTCAAAGAAATGAACGCAATCGAGAAGACGACCGCTGGGTCAAAGGGAGCGAAGGCAAAGCCTACGGCTTTGTCACTCGCACAAAAGAAAGCCCCCAACAAGGCTATATGGAAGCCAGTCTTCGTTGGGAACCGCTCTCAAACTGGCGATTTCCCGATGACGATCGAATTCGTCAGTCTCAGCGCATGACCTGGCAAATATTACGGCATAAACGGCTTTCTCAAGATCGCGCGCGCCTTATTCGCATTGCCTGGGATGATAAATTTGAGCGCGACCTTTACTCTTCTCCGATTTCTGAGGATCTGGTGCGGCGAAAGCGACTTTGGATTCAACTTGAGAGTGAACGTTTGGGGCAAAAGGGATTTCGCTGGAATTTTGGAGTACACTATTTTTGGCGGCACTACTACGGTCTTGCTCGCCATGTGGACTACCGAGACGTGCTGCCCTACGCAACGCTCACGTCACCCTGGACAGGCACTTCGACTCAGTTTCAATGGCTGGCCGGACTGGACAGCACGGTACGATGGAGTGAATTTTCAGGGGGCTGGCTCGATCCCAAAACACCGGATTTTGAAGGCCAATATCTATTAAATTTGGGAACTCATTGGCGCTTTGCCAAACAGTCAGAACTGCGCTTTTTATTCACCTTTGACATCGACCAACTTACGTCTGGGTTTTGGGAAGGTGGAGCTGGTCAAATGTCGATCCCATTTTGATCTTGATCGACTAAAATACTTTCAAAAAGTACAATGATCTTAAGAACCTTCAACCTGTTTACCTAAAGTTGGAACCTATTTTAATATGAAGCTTTCAAGCTTAATTGATCACTTAAAAGCTCTGTTGCCAAAGGCCATTGATTTTGGTCCGCAATTCATTCAAGCTGCAAAAATCAGTAACACGCAGATCATGACCAAATGCTTAAATCGAGGGGTGGGGGTCAATTACCAGGATCCCAGCAACGGGTGGACAGCCCTTCACTATTGCGTGGACAAAGAAGATCTCCATACCATTAAATATCTCACTGCCAAAGGAGCAAGTGGCGCACAACGAGATCGAAACGGTGACACTCCCATGCACATGGCGGTTGAACGCCGTCTGCAAAAAATCGTAGCAGAATTGATTCAATCGGCAAAAGAAAGTGGTTTGAACACGACGAACAAAGAGGGGCTGACGCCTCTAAATCTCGCTCTTAGAGATGAACAGGAAGAACTGGCCGATTTTTTGGTCAGCAAAAAAGCTGATCTCAATAAGGCTCTATTTTGGGCCAACGAAGTAAACCATGAAAGGCAAATCGACTGGCTTCTTTCGCGTGGAGCAAGCCCAAATTTCCCAGACAGCAAGGGCATGTCCCCTTTGGTGGCTGCTATCGCGGAGCAAGATTATGCTCTGGTTAAAAAATGGCTCTTGCGTGGAGCCGACGTGAATTATGCGAAGGCTTCTGGCCAGCTCTTACGCTGTCAGGGTTGGAGCCCATTGATGTTTGCGATTGATATTCGCAATGGTGAGATCACCAGCCTCCTCCTCTCTCAGCCCAACGTGAACCTCCTACACTCTGCCCCCACAGGCATTGATGCCTTTGCTTTGGCCTGTGAAACAGGGCACGCAAAGCTAGCGCAGATCATTGCCAAACAGGGAATCAATTTTTCTAAGCTTCTTCCCGATGGACGAACCTACCTGATGATCGCCGCCTCTTCCGGAAACTTAGATCTCGTCCGTTTCGTGTACGAAAAAGACCCTCCCTTTATCAATGTTCAGGACAAACTCGGCTGGTCGCCGTTGATGTATGCCATCAAAGGATTAGCTCCTGATGTCGTCGCTTTTTTGTTGGAAAACGGTGCCAATCGGTCGGTGGTGTCCAAGCAATTTAAGTTTGACACCCTTCATGTGGCGAGACGACAGAAAGAAAAAATCCCCCAAGATGATTTGGTAGGGCAAGAAAAAATCGACCAAATTATTTCTCTACTGAGCCAAGACCATTCCGCCCACTCCGCTTAAAAGGAACCAGGTCCTGTTTGCGGACGCAGCCCGTCAATTCAAAATATTACGTCCCCAATATTAAAATTGGTCTTACTCCGATCAAAATGATTAGCATTGTCTCTCAACGGGCAAACGGGGGATGACTGATGTTTCGAAAAATATTTTCAATCTTATCGCTTCTCGGCGTATTGATTTCGATTGAATCCACAGCCGTCGAAGTCAAAAAATGCCCCAGCAAAATTAGAGTGTCGGTTGATCAGCCAGATGTGACTAAGTGGTATGCCAAGAATGAATATGCCCAATACTTCAGGAGGTCTGGACCAATCGAAGGAGTCCTTGCACTCAAGTCGAAGGCCAACTCAATTTGCTTTTATGAATCCATCCGCAAATCAAGATTTGTTAGGGAAAAGCTCTACGGGACTGAACGCAATCCAACTGACAACCCGCTCACTTTAATGACGGAACTTCTTCTTCCCATTAAAGGAAAGATTTCATCTGACGTGGGCGACGCGATTGTCTTCACCCGTTTGATTTCCATTTCATTAGACTCAGCGCAAGTGGATACACAGCTTCCCTCAGATCTTTACTATCGATCTGAGAACTGCGCATTTCCTGATTGTATGACCGATTACATCAGACTAGGCACTTTTGGAGCAGTTTCGATTACGGTGTTGGATTGAATTCCTTTTCAGAAATTTAATCTCACTCCACACTACTGAAATCTAGTTTTATAGTAAGACTGAATATCCTCAGCAATCTGTGTTCCGAGGAGACGATTGGTCACGCCGTTGGGGTGACCGTCCACTTTGATTCGTCCGGTTTCTCCAATGAGATCTTCCCACTTAACTCCAGTATAATTTAGGTAGTGAATTTCTCTCGATTCAAATCGAGAAATAAAATGCTTTCCCCAGCGATGCGAGTCCAAAGGATGAAACACCACGACAAACTCAAATCCTGGAAACTTCTCTCGCATCTCAAGCTTTAGCGCTCCGACCAAATCTGCAAACCGATCGAGATCTGAGTCAGTGACCAACAAGGGCCAGTTGAGCTTGAATAGCCGAATTGTCTCACTCAAGCCCAACATCTGGAGCCAAAGATCTTTGAGTGGCTGACCTTCCTCAAAGGTTCCTTTATGCATTGCACGCCCTTCCCGATCCAATTCAATGAGGGGATGAGTTCTTGTCCACACATAATTATCCAAATACCCGAGGGCCCTACTGACGTGGGCATCTAAATAGATGTAAAGAGCGACTCCCTTTGCTTGAGCAATCCCGCGCACCGTATCTTCACTTCGAAGACGTACAATCATGTCATTTGGGGCATAACCTCGAACTCCAAAATTGTAGGGCACAACGGAACGGGCGCGATTGGCAAAGAAGGCAGGCAAAGTGTCCTGATCATCCAAACCCTCACCAAAGGTGAATGAACAGCCCCAAAAAAGAGCCGCCATTGGAGCCTTCTCATTTTGTCCAGGCACTCTCCGCCGACCAAATTCATCGATCGTGTAGCGAACGGAATAAATTTGCTCCCTTGTTTTTACCCAATACATCTCTGTTGGATGTTCGCCCGGAGTTGGGGTCATCAATCCACCGGGTTTAAATTGAAACTGTGGTAATTTACCCGGAAATCGCACATCTTTTTCAAGACGGCTGACTCCGAAGGACCGGGGCGCATTCTCAAGACACCTCACGTAAGCTAAAAGACGTAGGTAAGCTATATTTGCTTTCTACTGCTATGCTCTCTACAGGAGTGAGTGCATCATTGGAGCGCCATTTTATTATCTCCGCGTATTCGCTTCGATTCACAAAATAGCAGACCACCTCTATAAGCAGAACAATCAGGAGCAAAAGAAAGGTCAGATAGAAAAACCACCAAAGCGACCTCCTTAGCATGCTCAACTCCAGCCCGTTTTTTTCAAAGCGGAAGGTCCATCCCGGAATCCTCCGTCAAGCGGCGGCACGTTTGGTAGAATTCTGCCAATTCCGGAAAGGTATCAACGAACCGTGTATTTCTGCGTCTGTCATGCTCCGAAAAGAATCGATAGAAGTTAGCCCTAGATTGACTCAACTCCTTCTCTGGCATG
>JAPKGD010000237.1 GCA_026648125.1 Bdellovibrionales bacterium
CGAGTTGGCCGTTTGAATTTTGTCCCCAGCACTTCACTTTTTGGGAATCATTTCCTGAAATGGCACAGGTGTGAAACCCTCCCGTAGAAACTTCGTAGATGTTGGTGTCAATGGCGGCGGGATTAGATACTGGTAGAATGGTAGAAGACCCATTTCCAACCTGACCCCAAGAATTTTGTCCCCAGCAGCGTAGGTCATTTCCACTGCCAATAGTTGCACAGGCGTGAGTCGCTGTGGGGCCAGCGGCAATTTGATTTAAAGACTCAAGAGTTCCGTCATCATCTTGAACAATAACTTGCTGCACGGAATGGTCTCCGATACCAACCTGGCGGGGCAGGGCTGAGACTAAGGCGAGTTTGATTTCGAGGGGGCCGTTGTCGGCAATGTCGTTGGCAATATTAATCACCTTGTTGGCTGTGCTGTTGCCGCTGGAGATGACCAGCTCTCCATGACCATCATCGAACTGGTATGTGCCGGCGCCATAGTCCTTATTGGCAACGGAATTAAAGCTGATGGTCACATCAAAGGAGGGAGTGGGAGTGATTGTGACTTCGATATTTATTGAGCCCACAGATTCACTTGAGATGGTTACGTCCTTAACAAAGTCTACGGTGTATGTGGATGGTGAAATCGCGCGCCACAGGGGAGAGCGTGAAATTGAGCTCACATTGCCAAGTAAATCGTACGAGCGAATCTGCGCAAAATATTCACGCCCATGTTCGAGGTTAGTGGCAGCCATTGGGTTTCCTTGAGTGACAGAGGTCCATTCAGTTAGGGCTGTCCCATCATCGGCGCGGAGAATTCGTGCCTGAGTTTTGCTTAAGTCCTCGCCGACTCCTGCATCTCCTTCGTAAGAGAAGTCAAGTGCCGGTGATGCGGTATTGATAGCGTTTTGAAAATCGGAAAATGACGCCCATGAGGGAGCAAGAGGACCGGTTTGGTCTAAAGTAATCGAGTCTGAGACACAATCACTTTCTAAGCTTCCGGAAGCAACATCAGTTCGAAACTTGACGGAGATTTGTTTGAGGCCGTCTCCACTTGAAATTGCCCATGAAGGTTTGCTCGAAGAAATTGGTTCCCATGAACCTCCCGAGCAGGATGGGTCATTTGCAATATACATCTCGAAGGCGTCGGGTCCGGGGTCTGTAATAGCAAGGGTGACGGATGTCACCTTTGTATAGTCAATTCCTGAGTTGATGTTCAAGGCGGGATTCTGAGACTCATCATCAAGCAATTGTAGCGAAGGTCTTAATTCCCCTCCAAACGTTGGGTCAGGAGTAATTACAACTTCAAGATCCTCAGGAGTAGGTTCAAACTTGAGGTCGTCGTAAGTAGGTACGGTAATCTCTGCCGTCCAGTCTCCTGCAGAGATGGTTCTATTCGGTTCCGAAGTGCTCGGAAAGTCTTGATCTTCGACAGCGGGAAACGAAGTTATCGCCGTTGTTGTGGTCCAACTAAACGTGGCGGGCACCTCAGAAAGTCCACTGAGCGAGACTATAAATACAGCATCATCTCCCTCATTTCCGAGATTATTCTCAGGAAACGCCGTCATTGAGGGCGGAGGATTTAAATTAGAAATAGTTCCGATGGCCGAATCGTCTATAAACGAGGCATTGACTGGAGCGGATAAGTCCAAAGTAAAGGTTTCGGTGCTCTCGTAAACGCCGTCGGCGTTGGTGTAGATTCTAATAAAAGTTGTGATGCCGCCAGCCAAGATGGTTCTTGGATTTGAAAAGCTCCCATAATCCCCTGGCGCCGAAGCAGAGCCATCGTTTGTGGTGTAAAAAAAGTCCACATTGAGCTCAGATGCGGCGCTCAGAGAAACGGTAAAATCAAAGTCTTCTCCTTCGTTTCCGGAAACGTCAAAGATAGTTATTCCTGGTGGATCGTCATTGTCGTTGATGGGGGCCTGGCCCCATGAATTG
Organism: Bdellovibrionales bacterium; assembly: GCA_026648125.1. GTDB lineage: Bacteria > Bdellovibrionota > Bdellovibrionia > Bdellovibrionales > UBA1609 > JAIBAM01. Next base: position 1,926 of record JAPKGD010000237.1, read on the forward strand.
AGAATATTCGCATTGGTGGGAGCGCTAATAATCATCTTTGCGTATTTGGTCGCGATTTCATCTCTGGTGTCGTTGATTGATATTAATTTCACCGTAGTACTTAGGCTTCCGGCCGATACGGTGGCTACTTGCGGCGTTACTGCATTATAATCCCAACCGGAGATGGCTGTGTCGTCTGCCGATTGATAGGTAAACGAAACGTCGAGGCCGGATATCGTGGAGATGCTTACTGTGAAGAAAGCTGTTTCACCTTCAGTGACGGGGTCGGCATCAGAGATAAAAAGATTGGGCAAGCCATCGTCATCCATAATAGTGCCTGTAGCCACATTAATAATCCCAGAGGCATTTACAATATTTGACAGCGATACGGTATAGGTTTCATCAAGTTCATCCAAATTGTCTTGGATGGTTGGGACGGTCAGTGAAACGGATGCGGTGAGGGTGGGGATGGTTCGAGTCGATAATACTATGGGGCTGAAATCAGCGGCCGTCGCAGAGCCAAAATAGGTTATCCAATTAAACACAACGGGAACTTCGCTCATTGCGGAAAGATTAATAACAAATACATTAGGGCTACCTTCTGGATCTGAGGAGTCTGAAATTGCTAAATCTGGTGGTGGGTCCGTGCTTAAAATTGTTACGGAGCCAACAAGATTGCTTCCTGAGAGCTGAACTCCCGTGAGGCTATCTAGGGAAATGGTATAGGTTTCGGTATTCTCGTACAATGTGTCATCAAGGGCATCTATCGAAACACCAGCTCCCCAGGAACCAGCGGGAACGATAAAGGCTTGATTTGAGTATGGACTAAAGTCACCTAAACCAGTTGTGGCTGAGCCGTCGTAAGTTGTGTAATTGCCCGTGACATTTACGCCTGAAACTTCAGAGAGAGAAACAGTCACTGAAGACGCGTTTCCCTCCGCGAGCGATGTTCCAAAAACAAAGATCTTGGGAGGCGAGTCGTTATTGTTAATTGTGCCAATTCCTGCGAGCGAGCTTGGCAAGGCGTTTGTAATGCCAGTGAGGTCTAAGGACAGGGTTTCATTGGTTTCAAAAAGCGTGTCTTCGGTCGTAGGAACCAAGATAGTTGTTTTCATTTGTCCAGCCGCAAGAGCGATGACGCTTGAAAATGGGGAGTAGTCGACGGCTGAAGTTGCCGTGGTCGGTGTAGTTGATGCAGTGAAATTAACGTTGGCTGAGGACTCCGCATCAATTGAGATCGTAAAGCTTAAAGTCCCACCCTCGTTTACGGTCGGAGATGAAATAAAAATATTTGGTGGATAGTTTCTTAAGTCAAGTGTGGCCGAGTTGGTTGGGCCGAGTGTGGTTTGGGCGCGAACGAGGATTTGCCCAGAAGATCCGTTGTTAATGGATATCATTCCTGATATCTGGGCTGTAAATTGAGAATGTTCCGTCAGAGCAGTCGCTATCAGAAAAGTTATTAGAGGCCCAATTTACTCCGCCATCGGAGGACATCTCTAGTGAGATGGAATGGACGTCACATTCTCCAGGAACAAAGACGGAAGCATTGGAGTCTGGAATAGAGAGAGCCTTAAAGTTGGAGCTATTGTAGGTGGGATTGCGAATGCTTGACGCAAATTCAGTAAACTCAGGCTGGGCCTTAGTGCAGGCAAAATTCATTGCTGCAATCAAGACAAGACCTAGAATTCGAGATAACAACTGACGTTCTACCATCTATATATGTTTCGGAATTTTGGCCGTTCAACCTAAGGTCGAGGTCGGCCTTTCGCAATTTGAGACGTTTTACAAGATAAGGGCAACTTTTGCAGTTCTGTACTCATCTTGAAATGGGATTGATCCGAAAAATTATTGTGAAATTCAATATAGTAAAACGCGTTTTTAGAATTCCCATTGCGGTCAAATTGATCGGATTGACGATTAGTTTGCTGGTTTTTGTAACCTCATTGATCGCTATTCAGTCTTCTGAATATTTTGAAAAGGAAGTCAGAGAAACACACGAGCAGTCCAATGACCGGCAGGCGGAGAACCGCGCCCTCCAGGTTGAGGCGATTTTGGCAAATTACTTGGATAAGGTGCGAATTGTATCTGCCTTGATGACAAAAAAATATGCCACTGAGGAAGAACGTAAAGAAGCCCTTGACCTGGCATTTTTTGGAGACCGCGATCTTATCCGGGTAGAAATTATAAGCCAGCTGGATGGAAGAGAAGAGCGCGAAGACCAGATTGTAAATGACAAGCTTTTGAACTCGGAAAATCGAGATATGACCTATTTGGAGGACGTGAGAAGACTCAAGCCGTTTCCTATTCGATCCGCCTTTGCCGGCGAAGTCGTGATCGCTAACTCCAGTGTTCCCGAAGGAGTGCCAATGTTGACATTGGGGCTTCCGTTCGAGAAGGATCAGTATGATCAGGTGACCAAGGTGGCTGTGGCAGATATTCGTTTAGAACGAATACAGAAGGCATT
>JAPKGD010000238.1 GCA_026648125.1 Bdellovibrionales bacterium
GCATGGAGGCAATGCCTGCCCCGAACCGGTGAGGTTCGAGGGGCATTTTACGAAGCTGGGCCGTCGCGGGACATGACAACAAGGAATACACGCATGGCCATCCTGTCCAATCTCGAGCTGATCCGACGCGTTCCCCTGTTTTCCACGCTGACCCAGGCCCAGGCCGAATCGGTGTCCGAGGCGGTGGTCAAGCGACGCTACAAGCGGGGCGAAGAGATTGTCGAGCAGGGCAAGAAGTCCAACTTCCTGGCCATCGTGCTCACCGGTCGTGCCCGGGTCATCACACAGGACAGCCGGGGGCGCGAGGTGATTCTGGCCACCATGAACCCGGGTGACTATGTCGGTGAGATGAGCCTGATCGACAACCAGCCCCATTCGGCCACCGTGCGGGCCGAGGTGTAACCAAAGAGAGGTTGGTAGCGGTCGATAAAGTTGAGGCGAGCGGCTCCAATCAGAATCGAATCGAGGGTGCTTTGAATGATCTGAAAAATCAGTTTGAATAGTCGCTTCATCTTGTGCTGCTTATACATTGATTCTAGATGACCGGAGTGCGAACCCGAAGTTGAATCAAAAAACTGGACCAACGTGGGGAGTTCACCCGCTTTAGGGCTCGTTCGAGGTCGACCAGCTCAGCAGATGCTCATTCAGGGTGCGAGGTATTACGCTATAGGGTGAGAGTTGAGCGATCACTGCACGCCAAGAATTTGGAAGAGGTTTTGCTTTTTGCCATTGAGCTGCTTGCATATAAGCATCACCTGGCGAATCAGCGGTTTCACCATCTTCTGGGGCCCAAAGGAAGTCGGGGTGTTGGTAGGTGTACCACTCTCCTCCAATAATTTTTCCATCTGCGTCGAGTTCGAGATCATAAAGATATCTTGCCCAGGTCAATGTATCAAAATCAGGATTGTCCTCGGGAAAGCGATTAACTCCGTACTCGATGGTATAGCCAACAACCATGGCGATGCCGATCACCCAAACGGCACGGGGATCGCGATGCTTCTTAAAAGTATCGTCCTCAAAATCCTTCAGCTCTACTTTGGCTTCTGCGAGGTTCGTTTTTTCTTCGCCGGTTTTAGGATTGAAGTAAGTGTACTGGTAACCGTAAATCGGTTGGTTCCAGACCTCATAGTCATAGGTCGCATCAAACACGAAGGATTTTTTGGCCACTCCGAGACGGTTGGCAGTCACCAGGTGCCAAGTGGCTGGATTCACATCAAAGCATCCTTCTTCGATCACGCGGCCCACTTCATCTTTTTTCGGGGAATTGGAGTTGCACCTTTGGCCAATAAAGCGAACGCGATAGGGATTATTGGCCCACTGAAGCGAAATGAGGCCCTTAATTTCAGCGGGGTATAGAGTGATGGGGACATTATCAGGGTTCACTAAGTTCAATTTTTTCTTGGGGCGGGGAACCATAATCGAGGCGGGGGCCCAGCCATGGCAAATGCCCATCCAGTCTTCGACTTTTCCATCTCTATCAAAATAAGATTTGCCCTCTCTCCACATGGAATGGCTTAACGAGCCATGCACTTGACCACTCAGTAGATCATATTTTTCGGCGACGCTGAGGCGGTCCACTTCATCGGCCGTCTTTTTCTCATAAATTTCCTTGAGGGGATGCTTCTCAATGTAATCGTATCGAGACTTCCAGTCCTTCAGTTTTAAAAATTCGGCATCAAACGCTCGGGCCGCCAGTCCACCACGAGCAATCGGGAAATAATCGGCGGCCCATGGCGACTCTGGTAGATAATATTTTAGGACCTGAGCAGATTCCATTTGCTCCAAGGATCTGAGCCAGTCGCCCTCGCCGAGGAGGGATTCCGGACGATTGTGCCCGTCCCAAGCCGCCAAGGGGCGCTCAGGATTTAACAAAAAGCTCTTCACTTCAGGCCAACACTGGCACCGATTTTCAAATTTCAATTCAGCGATCTCGGAGCGCGGTGAAATTGCTTTCGGGTTGGTCGGCCCCTGCCTCTCAATGTCTTCACTCATGAATTTTTTTGGGTTTCTTTTAAATTGCTGAATGCGCCAGGAGAGATCAGAAAACCGGGGCGTTGGGGGCTCAGCATGAGTAATGAGCGATAAACCGGCGAGCATTGAAACGATGAAGAGATACATATCTTCCCCCTCAAGAATGAAATAGGTCCTCAGTACGATTGTTTCAATGCTTGAACGGTGCATTGAAAGCTTGTACCCAGGCCATTTGACGCAAACCGGGCAGTTTTGAAAAAAGTGTATTTTGTAATTGGTCTATTTGATGGAAATCGGTGGTGGAGTAAAGTCACGCAAATTAAAAGGAGGGGCCTATGAAAATGTGGATAGTGGTGGCTTTAATGTGTTTGGGGTTTCAGGCCCGGGCCGTCGATGTCATTGAGAAAGAAGGCCAGGAACTGGTTCTGATTTCTCAAGAAGCGGCTGAGTCTGTTTGGGAATTGTTTCTTAATAAGGAGCTGACCTCAGAGCAAAAGCAGGAAGCTTATGTAGAAATCATGACGAAAGAAGCTATCGTAGATGGCGATGGGACTTCTTTTTGCGAGGTAGCAGCTCGCGTGTACGGAGCCAAAGAACAACGAGAGTCGAGCCTCTTGAGGCGGTGTCCTCGGGCCCTGGTGTCAAAAGATCTCTCAAGCCAAATGATTCAAGATGATGCTCCTTATAAGAATGCCAATGATGTGCGTGAATTGATATCTATGAGCTTGGCGCTACTTATTCTGCTATAATGGCGCGGTGGAAGACGCGTCAAAAATAGCTGATCGAAAAGATCGTCTGATTGAGAGGGAGTTGGTTCCGCGGGGCGTTACTGACAAGGCAGTACTAGACGCCATCAGAAAAGTTCCGCGCGAGGAGTTCATTTCACCTGAGCTACGTCCAAAAGCTTATGCGAATGTTCCCCTCGAGATCCCTTCAGGCCAGACGATCTCACAGCCTCTTATCGTGGGTCTGATGTCTCAACTCGCTCAAGTTAATCCGGGAGACCGGGTGCTAGAAGTGGGCACAGGTTCTGGATATCAAACGGCTATACTTGTCGAACTCGGCGCTGAGGTTTACTCAATTGAGCGAATCGAAGGACTTGGTCAAAGCGCCAAGAAATCCTTAAGCCGATTGGGCTATAATCAAGTTCATCTAAAAATTGGCGATGGTTATTTGGGGTGGCCAGAGGCTGCTCCTTTCTCAGCCATTGTCGTCACAGCAGCTCCCCCTATTGTGCCGGAGGCATTAAGGGTCCAGCTCAAAGAAGGGGGGCGCCTGGTTATCCCGGTTGGTGAGGCAGGTCATCAGGTCCTTGAGGTTCACCGTCGGGTCGGCGGCGAGTTCATACGTGAACATCACGGAAACGTGAGCTTTGTGCCCATGAAGACGGGGATTTTGAACCTCTAGTTCGCTTATATTGGGCCTCATAAAAAATCGGGTCTCATTATGGACCAAAGTCCGATTCATGCGAATTAGAGCGCAACTTTTAGGGGGATTGGGAGTTCTAATAAACAAGAAACGGGGCAAGCAATAAAGCTTTACCCTCGGTTGAGGAGACTTATTTTATGAAATCTCGATCTATCATGTCCTTACTCATGGCTGCTTTTGCTTTAGTTGTTTGGTCGGACTTGGCTCATGCGGGTCGCGAAGACCGGCGACAGGTTCGCCAACGTGCTCGAATTCATCAGGGTGTTAAGAGCGGAGAATTAACTCGCGGTGAGGCAAAGAAACTTCGCGCAGAAGAGCGGCATGTCCGCCGCATGGAGCGTCGAGCCGAGAAGGACGGCCAAATCACCGCTGACGAAGCGGCCCGCATCGAAGCGGCTCAGGACAAAGTGAGCAAAGACATTTATAAAGAAAAGCATGACGATGAAAAGCGTGGAAATTAATTTCCAGCGCAATTAAGAGTTCTGTATTACAAGTTTGGCGAAAGTCTTTTCGCCAAACTTAAGTTCCAGCCGATCCAGGTCCTTTAAGGGGCCGACCCCAACCGGGGTACCAGTAAATAGAAGATCCCCATCGAAAAGTGGAAAGTACTGGCGGGCAAGAGTCACACAGGAATCTGGTGAATAAAGCATCTGTGCAAAATTGCCGCTCTGTCGAACTTGGCCATTAATTAGAAGCTCAAAAGGGTGCTCTTTATAATCCTCCCAGTCGCTCCAGCTGCGCCATGGCCCAAGTATCGTGCTATTCTTAAAAACCTTGGCGATTTCCCATGGTTGCCCGGCTTTCTTTAACTTCATTTGCAGGTCCCGACGAGTCAGATCAAGTCCTAAAGTAAACGCGGAAAATGGAATCGTTGCCTTAGGGTCACCAATGCGAAAAACAATCTCGAGTTCATGGTGAATGTCTGCAAAAGGGAGTGGCAGCGGAAGCTCCGTTTGCGACTT
>JAPKGD010000239.1 GCA_026648125.1 Bdellovibrionales bacterium
ACCGATGCCAAATAGCCCGGCCGCAAGCCAATGACCGGCTCGGCAAAGACGGGACTCGCGAGAAGAATGCCTAAAATCCAGCTCCTGGGCATGGTAGCCTCCAGCCTCTGGCTTCTGCAAACGCCGTTCCCTTAATTTACTATATAACCCCTTGAAATAACCCAAGAAACTGCCCTGCTCCGAATCATGGCTTAGAAGGCTGATCAGAACCTACTCACCGCCCGACAGCACCATACAAAGCCAAGTGATTTCAATGGGTTGGCCCATATACGATTTGATCATTGCCGTGCCCCCTTACGTCCATTAAGCTTTTTCCTCATGCAACAGGGGAGCGCAGCCTTGACCATTGATCAGATCCCGCTCAAACGGCGGTCCGATCTCCATCTTGCCCGCAAGCTCTGGCATGTGGGTGGGGTCGCCGCAATGGCGGCAGTTCATCATTTTGTCAGTGATGACCTCGCCTTACGGCTGATCGCTGTAGCGGCTATGGTTTTCGTGACCTTCGATTTTGCCCGCCATCAATGGCCCGCCTTAAATCGCTTTGCTCTGCGCTTTTTTGGGTTATTTATGCGCGAGCACGAAAGAGACCAGCTTGCGGGAACGACTTATCTCCTTATAGGCAGTCTCATTTTACTATGGTTTTTCCCTCGCCCCATCGTCGCGCTGTCTTTGATTTTTCTTGCCGTTGCGGACCCCCTCGCCTCGTATGTGGGAATCCGCTACGGTAAAGACAAACTGGTCGGATCAAAGAGCCTGCAAGGAAGCATGGCCGCTTTTTTTGCCTGCACCCTCATTGCTGTTATTTATTTTTTATCAACGGGACTTATGACTGAGCGTTTACTCATGGTCAGCCTGCTCTCTGGGCTCAGCGGCGCAGTCAGCGAGCTTTTGCCCATAAAAAACTTGGATGACAATCTGACTTTCCCCGTCGTGAATGCAGGCCTCCTTTGGCTCATATTCTCATTGTTTGGAGGCCTCACTTAATGGACGACCAAGATCTCAAACAACAACAGGTCTTACGCAAACGTTTTAAAGAACGCTCCATTCGCATTCGTCGCCGTATGGGTGTACATATTTACGTACTTCCCAATTTACTCACCACCGGAAACATGTTTTCTGGATTTTTTGCGATCGTCCAATCCATCAACGCAAATTTTTTGTGGGCCTCTTATGCGATCGTGGCCGCTGCCGTTTTTGATCTGCTCGATGGACGGGTCGCTCGCTTAACCAACTCCACCAGCCGATTTGGCATGGAATACGACTCGCTCTCTGACCTCGTCAGCTTTGGCATGGCGCCAGGTTTACTTCTTTTCTTATGGGCTCTTGAACCTTTTGGCCGAATTGGCTGGTTAGCGAGTTTTTTCTATGTGGCTTGCACGGCTTTACGTTTGGCCCGCTTTAATGTGCAAAGCGGAGTGATTGAAAAGGCTTACTTTCAGGGACTGCCAAGCCCTATGGCCGCTGGCATCGTGGCGAGCTCTGTCCTCGCTTTTCATGACCTCGCACTCGATGCCTCAAGATCCTGGGGCTTACTGGCTATGACCTTTCTGCTTGGTTTTGTTATGGTGAGCACCTTCCGCTACCGCAGCTTTAAAGACTTGGATCTGCGCCAGCGACTGCCGTTTCGCTACTTGGTGGTCGGTGTGTTTTTATTTGCCATGATTGCAATCCGGCCTGAGGTGATGCTCTTTGTTTTATTTCTCACCTATGCTATTTTGGGCGCCATTTTTGGAGTGTTGCGCCTAGGCCGCGAAGCTAAACCCCCGCAGGCCATAATACTTGAAGGCGGCGACGATCTCCACGAAGAGGTGGAGGACGAGCCCCATGAAACTTAAAGTTGGTGTTGTTGGTGCCACCGGAATGGTGGGCGAAGAGTTTTTAAGACTCATTGAAGAGCGAAATTTTCCCATCGCTGAGTTACGCCTTTTTGCTTCGGATAAGAGCATCGGACAAAACCGCGCTGTCGCCGACCGAGTTTGGACAGTTCAGGGCCTCACGGCCAACGCATTTGACGGTCTTGATTTGGTGTTTTTTTCTTCCGGTGATGAGATCTCCAAAGAGTGGGCTCCCAAGGCCGTGGCGGCAGGCGCATTTGCGATTGATAATTCGGCGGCCTTTCGCCTCACCGAGGGCGTGCCCCTCGTCGTCCCCGAGGTAAATGGCCACGACCTTCCCGCCAAAGAGTGGCCCTCGATCGTTGCCAACCCCAACTGTTCCACAATTCAACTGGTGGTCGCCCTCAAGCCACTGAGTGAACGTTTTGGGATTCGACAAGTTCGTGTGGCCACATACCAAGCTGTCAGTGGCGCGGGCCGTGCGGCTCAACAAGAGCTGACTCATCAGACTCGAAAAATTCTTCAACAAACGGAGACGCCACAGGCTGTACCGTCTCCTGAGGCTTTCGAGGGCCTAGAAAAGCCAGAGAACTTTCCCCACACAATTGCCTTTAACTGCATTCCTCAGGTGGGAGGATTTGGCGACGATGGGTTCTGTTCCGAAGAGCGAAAAATTCGCCTTGAAACCAGAAAAATTCTCAACCTCCCTCATTTGCATATTTCAGCGTGGACCATACGAATTCCCGCACTCAATGCACACAGCGAAGCCGCATGGGTCACCCTCGATAAAGCGGTAGACCGCAAAGAGATTCTCGACAGTCTAACCAGCCAACCGGGGCTAAAGGTTTCTCAAGAGGGATATCCCCATGCCTTGATGGCCTCTGGTACTGATCCCGTTTATGTGGGTCGAATTCATCAGGACCCGGATGATCCTAAAACCTGGTTGATGTGGATCGTGGCCGATAACCTTCGCAAGGGCGCCGCTCTGAATGGAATTCAAATCGCCGAGCGAATTTTTCTTGAACGCAGCCATTAAAGCCGTTCAATACTTTTTCGTCTCTCCCGGTTAAAGTAATCGCGACTTTTTTGACTGAAAATTGGCATCATCGCCCCTCCTGAGGAGCCCGTTTTGCCTACTGAGGTGCTCAGATTGGGCCCGCTCTCTTTTCTGTGGACCAAGACCTCAGCACTTTTGACACGGCAGCCAAGAACATGGTGAGATAATAAGGAGGAGATCTGCCATGAACCGCGGGTGGTTTTTAATTATTTCAGCCCTAGTTTCTGCACCCATTGGGGCCGCGGTCAAAATTACTGGCGTAGCTGGGGCATCGAATTCAAATCTGACCTCCGGAACCAACCCGATCATCTATGGCGGGCTTGCCGGTTTTGGTGTGACGGCCTGCACATCGGCAGATAGCTTAACTCCTTGCAATGGCTGCGCGCTGGCCACAGGCCTGCAAATCTGTAACCGCAGCCGGATCGATTCGACGTTGAGACTAAGAATATCTTTTACATCTGACACGGCGACCGGGCGCCCGATTCTGATGTATGACACTACGACCGTTGAAGTTGAAACGACTTCTGTCGCTAAAGGAAGTACCGCGACGATTGATACCACCTGGGGCAATGTTTGTACCTACATTCCTAATAGTGGTCCTGGCTGCCGAGCAACCGCTCAAAGCATGACAGGGACTTTTAAAATTGGCATTGATGCGAATAGTGACGGTACCATTGGAACCGGGGACGACTCAACCACTGTGCAGATCATTGTCCTCGATCCAGATCCAACGGGCACCACCGACTATGATCAGATTGATGACTGCGCCACCAATGCAGCCCTCACTCCTCCCAAGCCAGGAATTTGTGGATTCACGGCTTACCCAGGCGATAAAAAAATCTATTTTGAAGAAATTGAAGCGGGCTCTGGGTTTCCGACCACAGCCATGGGAACCCTCCAAAAAGTAAACGTCTATTATTCTGCCACGGGTTTTGTGACGTCTCCCGCCGGCGCTGAGTTTAAGCAGCTTACCATTGAACAAACGGACTCTGGATATGATGTGGTCAACAAGATCGTAGATGGTTTAGCAAATGCCCAAGATTATTTCTTTAGAGTTTCCGTTTTGGATCCAGCGGGTAACGAGCTCTTTTTTACCAGTGACACTGCGGTTTTCAATGTTTGCGGAGTCACCCCTCCTGCTGTTCCCACGCGGCCCTTTGATGGAACTGGCGGCGGAACTTTATGTCCACTGGCCGCCACCCCTGACGAAGTGGTGGGCCTGCTGACCAAGGATTTTAATTGTTTCATCGCGACGGCTGCATTTGGTTCAAACATGAATCGGGTCGTGCAAGATCTTAGACATTTTCGTAATCAAGTGCTTCTACCCAACCACTGGGGTCGCAAATTTGTAAGCTGGTACTATAAATGGAGTCCTCCTGCAGCCACTTGGCTTAATGAGCACCCCTTCTTTAAACCATTTATTCGCGTC
>JAPKGD010000024.1 GCA_026648125.1 Bdellovibrionales bacterium
CCAGCTCGGCCGTTTCTTGGCGAGCAATCTTCTCAACATCCTCTCTGCTCATTTGAGGGTTTTTGCGTGAAACATTGTGACGTTTGGCAACTAGGATGGAGTCTTGAAGAATGACTCCTCCATGAACTTTTGATCCGCCATCAAAGATTTCGCCAACACGGGCTTTTTTGCTATTCGGTCCATGACCAAGCATCACAGCCACGTGATACTCCACATCCGAGCTCAGCTCACCAATGAAGTTAACCATTTGTCGCGCGATTTCTTGACGCTCTTCTTTCATAGAGGCCGAAGTATCGACAACAAACAGGATGTCGAGCTTACTTGTGTAAGGGCGCTCTCGAAGTTCAATCTCGGGGCAAGTCAACTGCGGCTTTTCTCGTAAAACGCGAACAGTTTGAATGTCACAATGTTCCGCATTTCTGGGATTGCGGCAGTCGGGAGTAAAGACGCGCTCAGCAGGTGCACATGTTTCTTTAAGACACGTGCTCAATACGTTGGCGCGATTCGGAGTGATCACACGAAGCCCACCAAGAATCACTGGTTGGTCGCCTGTCATTGGATTGGGGCGACCAACTTGAATGGCGGATCGCGGACCGCCACCGGTCACGATCACAGGTGTTGAAGCGGGGACGGTTGGTGTGCCGGGTATCACCGTAGGAAGTGGCTGCGTGATAACAGTTGTTGTCGTCGTTGTGGGCTCGGCTCCTGGAATCACCAGAGGTGGAGGAGGTGTGGTTGTCGTGGGGCGTGGCTCAACGACCGTCGGATTTGGACCAGGTTGTACAACAACCGGCGGGCGAGTGGGTGTTTCGGGGAGCGGTGTCACGCTTGGATTGGGATCGCGTGGGGGAGTTTCAACAACGGGTGGTGGTCTTCGCGGGGGAACTTCGTCCACGGGAGGAGTTTGCCGAGGTGGTACGACGGGGCCAGTTGGAGTGGGTGGGTTTTGAACAACGGGTGGGTTTTGAATCACTGGAGGCCGCTGCACAACGGGAGGCGGAACATAAACTCCAGGTCCTACAGGACCCACACCAGGACGTGGCGGAACCACTCCAGGTGGAGGAACTTGGGGCTGAGCCTTCGGCTGGTTTCCATTGACCGACGAATTCCGCGTCTTTTGACAGGCGGGAAGAGTCGATAAAGCAGCCACCAAAGCCGTGAATCGAATTGCATTATATAGGTTAATTCGCGGGTCCATAGCCTCATTCCTCCGAATGAATTACATGGCCCAAAGTAAATTCTTCAGGCCCTAACCCACTCCCTATGCAAGCCAGAGCCCATCAGGGTGGCTCCTGAAGGAATGAAATAATCGAGTTGTTTAAGGGGTTTAGGTGCGTGACCGAGCGGCTTTGAGAGTTTGCGGCTGTCAATTCCAAGCGGGAGAGACAAAAACCGTCACTGTGTTCCTGTCTTCCTCAATTCTAGGGCTAGCGAAGCCCGTAGAGAATGCGCAGGCTCGAACCTTGCTGAATCCGACCGTCCTTATAGGCTTCAGCCAGTGCCTCATAGGCGATAATCACCTCGGCATGGCCGCGCTCAGTATTGATTCTTACGCGTACATGTTCAGGAGAAATGAGGGATTCCTCTCCATCCCGAGATACAATTCGAACACTGATACTTAAGGGATCGAGGCGATCCAAATCGACCTGGCCGGGAATGATAAAGGTGTCTTCGTACTTCATACGGAAGTTCGAAAAGTCACCGATTTGCGCGAGAACTTTGCCAAAATCTTCACTGGCCAGATCCACGGCCCGACCATCACTGAGACGAATCACTTCAAGATATCCACGGCCGGCTTCATTGTCTTTTGCAAACTCGTCTTGGCGCTCCGGAACCTGACCTTCTAGATAATGAATGCCCGTAAAGATCACAGGCATTTCGCCTTTGGCCAGACGAGCGGCCGTAACCACATCGACGGGAGTTAATCGTTGGCCGCGAGCGACTCGCGCACAGGTTTCATTGGATTCAAAGGCAGCGCGTTCGCTTCGACGATCTCGTTCGGAGGCGTAGGTTCCGATAAATTCCTTGCCCTGCTTTTTGGCTTCCTCTTCATAGTCAAAACACACATCGTTTTCGTCCGCGACGGAGACCACCAAAAGTGCGGCCTCATTGCGCATAAAACCCTGACGCTTCATTTCGTTGAGTTGCTGTGCGCCACTAAGGGCCGTGTAAAGGTTTAAGAGGCCCGCTTCTCCTTGGGCTTGAGAGCGATCAATGGGCAATTTATCAAGGCGTTTGGTTAATATTTCGCCAACTCTTTTTGCGACCGCCGTGTTGAGGTCTGCCTCAGAGACCCGCTGACGAAGTTCTTTTCTGATCTCATCGCCTTTGATCACAGCGTCCTGATCATCGCCGCTATAGAGCGAGCCAACTTTCACTCCGAGCGCTCGGCTATAAGGGCCATGAGCGAGAAGGACCCCAATTCGGTAAGAAACATCCGCTGAGAGCTGCGCAATAAATTTGTTGATCTCGCGCGCGATGGCATGGTGCTCGTCGCGCATCGAGGCGGAGGTGTCGAGAACAAAAAGTATATCGAGTCGGTGGGTCCGAGGGAGAAAGCGAAGGGGTTGATTGGTGACTAACTTTCCTTCATCCGTAACGATAGGCTGCTGGCAGCTTTCGGCCTCGCAGGTCGCCTCAGCGGTGTCCACAGCAGGTTCGTAAACATGGACTTGCTCAGACTCGGGGGGTGGGGTCTGTGTGGTCTGCCCCGCTGGAGCCGTCTCGCCCGTGGTTCCGGTCATGGCCACTGTCCCAGGCGTCCCGCTTTCGGAGGAACCAGGTCCACCCGTTGGTGCAGGCTCTGTGGCCTTTTGCTTTCCACCGCCAGGCTCTCCCGCCACGCTCATGCGCGCTCGCTCGCAGGCCATAAGGCTCAGTGTGAGGGAAAACATAATGAGACCAGACTTTACGTTCATAAACGCCTCCGCAATGACCATTTTGCAAAATCTGTTCTTCCTCAAAAGGGCTATCAGCTTGAAATGATTGGTATCTCAGGGCTTATCTGGCGCTATTTTGGGTCGGATAGGGCAATTTTTGTCGCCAGAGGTACCCTCCTTTGACTTTACATGGCCCATTGCCTAAGCTCGCGCGTCACTGGGGAGATATTTTATGAGTCACCTTCTAAATTTGTCTCTGATTCTTGGTCTTGTCATGGGTGTTTCAGCTCCTTCTTTGGCAGCGAATCGTCCCCAGAGACCGCCGGCTTTGCGACCGGAACCGATGCCCAAAGTAGATTGCTCAAATATCGCCGAACAGTTGGGGCGTCTAAAGACGATGTCTGGGGAGCATAACCAAAGCGTGGCGGCCTTTATGGACGATGTCATAGTGGTTATGGACAAATGGCATCAAGAGTTTGAGCCCTTTGAGGGCAAATCCGTCTCCCTGCCTAAGGGTCAATTTCAGTCGATTAAGGAGACGGCAGGCGAAGTTAGCGAAGTTCAGAGCAAGGTTTGGGAAGATTTGGGAATTGTGGATCAGCGTTTTGACGAACTCCTAGAAGTTCTGCCAAGCTGTTTGAAGTAATATAATCAACATTGAGGGAGTTGCCATGGCCGGAGCTCAAGCGACGGAATTATTTAATTGCTCAGTTCCAGAATTTTATACGGTGATTTCTGACTACGAGAAGTATCCCGAGTTTTTAGCGGAAGTGAAGGCATGCAAAGTCGTGGAAACACGCGATTCCCAGAAACTCGTCGAGTTTCACGTGTCGATGATTAAGAATTTTAGCTATCGCCTGTGGATCACAGAGGCACCCAACAAAGGAATTAACTGGGTATTGGATTCGGGTGATTTGTTTAAAATTTCCAATGGCAGTTGGGATTTAAAGGACGAGGCGGGGCGGACCCGGGCGACCTATGCCGTGGATGCAAAATTTAAGGTCTTTGTTCCTGGTCCCATTGCCAAGGCCCTGGTGACCGTGAATTTACCAAACATGATGAGTTCCTATCACAAGCGAGTGAAAGAGCTTTATGGCAAGTGATTCTTCGGATCGAAACAGTGGAGATGGGGACGAGTCCTCTGGATTAAAACTGGGCGAGGCTATTCGCAAAGTCATTACTGTGGGCGTTGGCGCAGCGTTTATGACAGAAGAGAGTGTGCGATCGTACCTTTCAGAGCTGAAGTTGCCTAAAGATGTGCTGAATCTCCTCTTGCAGAGTGCAGCTAAGTCAAAAGAAGAACTGGTCAGTCGGGTTGGAAACGAAATCGTTAAAATGGTCAATAAGATCGATTTTGTGAAAGAGGCTTCTCGCTTTGTTGAAGAGCATAAATTCAAGATTTCGGCAGAAGTCGAGGTCATCAAGCGAAATTCCGGCGAAGACAAGGGACCATAGTCGAGCCCGTTTGCCTCAAGTTGATCCAACGCCAATCCGATAGAGCTTTATGGGTTGGATTCTTCTCATGATGGTGGCCATGACCACAATGATCGTCAGTTCTCGCTTTCTCTTATTTGCCGCTATGGAAACGAGAAAGCCGCTCACTCGTGGACGATACAGTGCCATGGCTGTGCGGGTCGGGCGATGGTATCGGGTTGCTTCTTGGGGATTGGTCACGGTCCTTATGCTCTCCACCACGATTCAAATCTCAATCTACGTTTTTACAGAAATATTTTAGCGATTCAGAGGGATTTCTACTTGAGGAGCCTGACCTTCGAGTTCTTGGATTCGCTTCTCAACTTTTTCGCCAACCTCATCTCGAGCCATCGGAGTCGCAGCAACGGCATCTCGGCCATTGGTGTACTGTCGCGACTTTAGGTATTCATCGGGTTTGACGGGAGACTTAAATGGGGAGGCTTTAAGATATCCTTCAATAAACGAAATGGTATTTTGATTTCGTTCGGGCAGATCGCGCAGAGCCTGGCTGAGATAGGTCATTTGCTTCCATAACTGCTGATTTGAGTTCGATGAAAGTAGGTCAATCCGTGCCATTTCGCTGAGCCGTTCACTCAAAAATTCTCGTAAATTTCCAGTCGTGAAACGGCTGTCCACCTGCAATATCAAACGATCGAGAAAGTCCTGACGGAGTAGAAGTTCCCGTCTTTCAGCACTGAGCTTTTCGACCTGTTCCTCATCGAGAGGGGATGAGAGCAGGGTCTGAGGCGCCGTATTGAGCATTTGGCGAATTCGTGAATCTAACTGCTGAATTTGTAAGGTGTTGTGTGCCTTAAGAGCCCGGATATCATTAATTGCCTGATCTTTAGCCACTATGTCGGCATGAGCGAATGGGGTGAGCCCCAAAAATATCAGAGCCATCAATAGGTTAGATACAAGCCTCAATTTCATGGCCTTAAGCCTCCTCCACTCTTTTTTACCATATCAGCAATCTCCAGGCCACATTTGGGGGTCTAAGTCCTTGAAGGCAGGGCACAAGGTCTCGTGCGAGTGACAATTTTGAGTCTTGATCAGGGCGTTCATCTTGAGTTTTTACAGGCGAGTCGGGCAAACAAGCGACCCCAGACCTGCAATCAAACATGCCCTAGAATTTGTAAATGAGAGTTGCGGAGCGAACAACTTCACGACGCTTTTCGCGGTATTGATCGAGGCTTCCGGTACGTTTTAGATCCGTATGACTGAATTTAATAAAGAGATCACGGCCAAGTCGAAAAACGAGAAACCCTTCAAGCTCTTGATTCCTATCCTTTGCCTCGGGCCAATGGGATACAAATTCTTGATCGCGGTAGTTATTTTTATTCATCGAAATTTGGCTGCTAGTTCCGGTAAAGCCAATGGCCCAGCGGTCATATTCAACAACGACCTCACCTGTTTTGGTATGACCAAAGCCATAGTAATATCCGTGATTCTTGAGAACGGAGGTCAGTTTGGCCTGTTCGTTCTCGGCCTCAAAATTTTCTAAAGCAATTGATCGCATCAACGCAAAATCGCCAAACACCGAGAAAGACGCCGTCACCTTAAGGCCACGGGCGAATCCTGTCATATGAAGAGTTGTGCCAATGGCACTGACATTTACCATAAAGTCGTTCGGTCGTGCCGCGGATTTTACGCCTTTTTCGAAGGCCTCGACTCGGCCCGCAGGACCAACGAAAAGGCTATATCCAATCAACTCACCTTTTTCGTCCTTGGCTAACTGCTTGGCATGATAGGCGGCGAAGGCCGCTTGGGCGACCATTTGAAATGCTTGATACTCATCTTTCTTTCCAAAGGTCGACTCATAGTTAAAGTGGGCGTAGACCGTGTCATAGATTATTTTTCGAATCGCCCCAGGTTGGTTCACCTGTGGAAGATTGATAACTTTGCCATCAAAGCGAGCCCCTAGACGTGATTCATCTTGCGATGAAAGTCGCCATTGACCGAACTCAAATTGAATTTCACTCCATAGGGGATATCTCTGACGGTTTCCCATGGACCGACCATATTTTTTATCGAGCCAATTGTTAAAGGCCGATGGTCCATCAAATAATGCGGAAAGAGTTTTGTGTAAGAGCGTATCGCCTTTTTCTGCAAATGCCCGCGCAATGAGGTGCAGAGTTTCTCCGATGATGCTTCCGCCGACGATTGTAACGGCTTGATCATTAATGCTGACAACTTCCCTGTATTCGACCACAAACTCCCAAATTGACGAGGCCGTTGCTGTACAAAGAAAGGCTTCAAGTTGGTTCATGCCATTTGAACGGCAGACAAGATAGTATCCCGTTCCCGCCCAAGCGTGACCATAATTTACGCCTGGACTGTTATCATCAAAACGGATTCCATGCCGTTTGACCACTTTGCTGTCGAGCCAGTCTTCCCTCGAAAATTCCCAATCCCTTTTATTGGAGTGGTCCCTGACGTAGTTGGCAGTGGCCAAACCTAAGGCGACTCCAAGTTCAACGCCAGCTCGAAGGAGATTGGCTTTGTCGTTGTCTTCGCGAGCAATCGCATCAAAGGCTTCATTGGGAGTCAGTGATGTCTGGGTTTGACGATCAATCAGTTGGCCGTCTTTGATTTGAACTGAGGTTGAACCGGGGAGAGCAGCCCTTAATAGCAAGGCTCGATCTCTCATGCGCTGCTGGTAGCGTTTACGAAAATCCATGGAGAGCATGGCGATCTGACCCAAGCCACCCCCCCGTTCTTTGTCGACACGGTAACCAACCCTTTGAAAGTCATATTGGTCTCGTCGCGAAAGATTCTGGATGTTTAGGGCATACTCATCGAAGTACTCGCGAATTTGCAGATGAAGAATGAACTGACCAGATCTTTGAGCCTCTTGCATCTCTGGGGTGGTCATTTCATTGTGGCGAAGCCAAATACACTGCACGGTCTGGAGAGGCCCTACCTCAGCATGATTCCAAGCATCGTGAATCAAATCACAGACCGACTTGGCCCATGCCGAGCCTCTTTTCTGGTCGCTTCCCATGCTGACGAGGATTTTTTCGACCTCCTGGGCTGGCGCCGCCGGAGAGAACAGGGGGGCTAGCAAAGTCAGTAGCAGGAGAAATCCAGCCCTAAAATTGATGGGACCCAAGCGGGAGGTGGTGGGAAAACACTTCATAAGAGGAGTGATGGAGCAACCAAGGGACCAGTAGACTTCCTCCTGGTATCAAAGGGTTAGGCTAAGTTGGGTGGGAAGTTCCTACAGGTTCAAAGCAAAAAATGGCCGCGGGGCGCTAGAAACACGGCTTTTCTTCTAGACAGGAATCCCCGTTGGAATACGATTTGGTGGTTATTGTAAATTTTCTAAAGGGGGGGGATATGTCACGAGCTATCGGCACCGTGTTTCTTCTGACGGCCATGGCCATTTCTATGGGAGCTTCTGCCTACACGGTAGGAGAGGTGAGTTGTCTTTCGGGAGGCTGTTTAACTAAAGGTTGGACTGTTTATGAAGCCCAAACTCGGGCGACGGCGATCGTGGAGTGTTTAGATTCGGACTGTGGAGCTTTTGGTTGGCGGGAGAAGGTCGTCGGTCAAAATCGTGAATTTGAGTCGCGCTGTGAAGATGATGGTTGCTTTCATTCCGGATGGAAGACCTACAATGTCTTTAATGGCGAGATGGTGGGCTCCACTCGCTGTCTGGCCGGCCGTGGTGATCTAGAAAATTGCTTTTCTGCAGGTTGGGCAACTCGCTCGATTTTTGGGCCTCAGGTGATTGTGAATTGCATTGACAGCGATTGTCTGAATAAAGGATGGCGTATTATCCAGCCGAATGGAAGGTGGCAAGAAGCCATCTGTAAGCCCGGCGGATGTTTTGAGCGAGGATGGATCGTCGATCAGCGTTAGTTCTTAGTCGTGGGTTTGAGCATCGCCTTTTGAAAATTTGGCGGCGTTATCAGTTTCAGTCTGAGGCCGTATTAGTGGCGGTTTCAGGCGGAGTAGACTCAGTCGCTCTATTGGTTGCTCTCGAGCAATGGAGTCGTCTCTTAAAATTGAAGCTAAAAATCGCTCATGTTCACCATGGTAATCTCAGAGGAAAACAAGGACAGTTCAGAGACTCAGCACAAGCGAGTGTTGGAAACTTAGCATCTCACTTCGGCCTGGATTTTGTGACCAACCAACGGGAGAAGAATTTGGGCGCTCGCGCGAGCGAATCGGAGCTCAGGGATTTTCGCTGGAGTCTACTTAATCGCTGGCGTTTGGCTTGGCAGGAGGAGCTGGGGCAGCCGGTTGTGGTCGCCACAGCCCACACCCAGGATGATTTGTTGGAAACGCGACTTCTTCGCCTCATCCGCGGGACGGGTATTGAGGGACTTATGGGAATGTCCTTTCGCGACCCCCGTTGTGTCCGGCCCCTTCTTTTTTCGAGTAAGCGTGAAGTTGTTGCATATGCAAAGGCAAAAGGAATCTCTTGGATTGAAGATCCGAGTAATCAGAACCTGGAGCCGACGCGCAACTGGCTGCGTCGAGAATGGCTGCCTCAACTTGAGAAAAAGTGCCCGGGAGGAGAACGGAATCTGGCTCAGTCCTTTGAGCGCATTTTGAAGGCCATCGAAACTGGCCCGGAAGTTGGTCTTGGTGTGCCGAGAAAACATCTCGATCGAGCAGGGCTTAGGACAAAAGATAATGTGCAGCAGCGTCAAGCGGTCGCGAGCTACTTTCGGGCTATTGGTCTTAAAAACTATTCAGAAGCCCATGTTGAAGAACTTCTAAAGCGGCTAAAATCGAATCGGCGCGAATTTTCTTTCGAAATGCTGGGTCGAATGTTTATGGTGACGCTTAAGACTATTGTCGCAAGCCCCATTTGAGACGGGTGCCCCAATTGCGTTGAGTGAAGACTGAGGCCCGTGATATCATTAGTTAATTTGATGAAAGGATACGCCTGATGCGATCTGCACAAAAAACTTTGGCGATGTGGGTACTGATTATCTTCGGAGCATTGATCGCTTATGAGCAACTGAAAACAGCGACTGAGCCACGGCCCACATTCAACTATCGCGTGTTTCTTCAGGCGGTGGATGAAGGAAAAATCCAAAAAGACAGTGTGGTCTTTAATTCAGTATCTGGAACTATTTCTGGAAAATTCACAGATGAAGGTAAAAAGACTTTTGGTTCTCCCACATTCAAAATAGATGGTGATGTCGAAAAAGCATACGACGAACTCAAGTCTCGGCAGGTTACGCCGTCGTACGACAACACCAATGACACCTACTTGACTCAGCAGATTTTTAACTGGCTCCCTATGTTGTTGCTCGTGGCTCTCTTTTTCTTCTTCTTGCGCCAGCTGCAGGTGGGTGGAGGAAAAGCCATGTCCTTTGGTAAGAGCCGGGCGCGATTGCTGAATGAGAACGTCAATCGAGTGACCTTTAAGGATGTGGCGGGTGTTGACGAAGCGAAACAAGATCTTCAGGAGATCGTGCAGTTTTTGAAAGATCCGAAGAAGTTCACCCGCCTGGGTGGACGAATTCCTAAAGGTGTGTTGCTCGTCGGTTCTCCTGGAACAGGTAAGACTCTGCTCGCGCGAGCTGTGGCCGGTGAAGCCAATGTACCCTTTTTCACAATTTCAGGATCTGACTTTGTGGAGATGTTCGTGGGCGTAGGAGCGTCTCGTGTGAGAGATCTCTTTGAGCAGGGTAAGCGCAGGGCTCCTTGCCTCATCTTTATCGATGAAATCGATGCTGTTGGACGCCATCGTGGAGCGGGAATGGGCGGAGGACATGATGAGCGTGAGCAAACTCTCAATCAGCTTCTCGTTGAGATGGATGGATTTGAAAGTAACGAAGGTGTTATTTTGATTGCAGCAACAAATCGTCCGGATGTTCTCGATCCCGCGCTGCTTCGTCCCGGCCGATTTGATCGTCGGGTGATTGTAAATAAGCCGGATTTAAAAGGGCGCGAGCAAATTCTTGCCGTGCACACCCGAAAGACCCCTTTGTCTTCCGGGGTCGATCTCGAAAAGATTGCTCGAGGAACTCCCGGTTTCTCCGGAGCGGACCTTGAAAATCTGGTGAACGAGGCGGCTCTTCAGGCTGCTCGTGAGAATAAGCTCAGAATTGAAATGGAAGATTTTGAGAAGGCCAAGGACAAAGTTCTGATGGGCTCAGAAAGAAAGTCCATGGTCATCAGTGAAAAAGATCGAAGAATTACTGCTTACCACGAAGCAGGGCACGCGTTGGTGGGTAAGATGCTGCCGGGGCTTGATCCCATTCACAAGGTGACCATCATTCCAAGAGGCATGGCCTTAGGACTGACGCAAACTTTGCCACTCGAAGACACCTTGAATCTATCGCGCAGTAAGGCCACAAACATGATTGCTTTCTTGTTTGGCGGGCGCGCTGCGGAAGAGGTTGTTTTTAAAGACTTTACCACTGGGGCTGGCAATGACATTGAACGAGCCACAGAGCTTGCTCGGCGTATGGTTTGTGAATGGGGCATGAGTGAGAAACTTGGCCCACTTGCTCTCGAACGACGAGATGGACCGGTGTTTTTGGGAATGCAGCAGACTCAAGCTAAGGAGTATTGGCGGGCCGAGCTCGGCCTCGGCCAGTTCCAGCAGGCGCTGCTTGAAGCTGCGCCCGATCGCCGCCATCGCGCTGCCGACGATGTTGCCGGCGTCGTCCATGATGGTGATCGGACCATCCGAGACCCAACGCCAGACGTCGTCGGTGCAGGTTCCAAAGCCGCGCAGCACGTCGAACTGACCGGAGCCGCCGCCGTTGCCGGCCCACAGCGTGGCGACGACATCGTCCGGCTCACCGTCGCACGGCGAAGCCACAACGCTTTTCGTTGTCAGGCTG
>JAPKGD010000240.1 GCA_026648125.1 Bdellovibrionales bacterium
ATCACCGTCATCGCCGGCTCGATCAGGGTCTGCAACCGGTCGATGGACTCGCGCACCTCGCGGTCGTAGAAGTAGCTGACGTTGCGCAGGGCCTCGTCGAGCTTGCCGATGTCCTCGCCCATGCGCACCATGCGTGTGACGAGGGGCGGGAACATTTCGGTCTTCTGCAGGCTGAGGCTCAGACTGTTGCCCTCGGCGACGAGGCCCGAGAGGCGCTCCAGTGCGCTGCCGATGACCACGTTGCCGGCCAGCTCACGCGTCGTGCGCAGCGCCTCGACCACCGTATGTATTTTTGGATTCGGTGCACAGGCAATCGTGGACTTCATTGCTCAGACAGTCCGTTAGGAGCGTATATGGAGGATCAAGGCTTAATCACTACCGCCGTGCCAAGGGCATTAGAGATAAAGAGTAAGTTGTTTGGGTTCGAATTGCCCGATTTGCTGCTTATTTTTATGAACCTTGCCGTTACGAATCTAGTGTTTGGTGCCACTTCTTATAGGTATTCCTTAGTTTGGGGAACAACGCTTTCGATAGCGTTGTTCCTCTTTCTCGCAAAGAGGGGGCGACCTGATAACTACATTCAACATTTGGGCGAAATGATTGTTCAGCCATCATATCGAGCAGCAGGTTGTGGGGATAGAAAGTACAAACCATTTAAAAGGGACGGCTCATGAGTAAAAATAGAAAGTCAGAATCTCTTGCTGAAGAGCTTCCGTATTGGGAGTTTGCGGATCAGCCATTTCCACATGTGATTTTATCGGATGGTTCTTTGTCTGCCGGGATGAAAATGTCGCTTCTCGACATCGAGTGCCTAAGTGATTCTCAAGTGAACCAAGTAGCTCAAACTTTGAGAGGGGCACTCAATTCAATGTCTGAAGGGTTATCTGTTCAATTTAACCTCAGTGTCCGGTCCGACTATTCCGATATGCTTTACCAAAACCGAAGTTTATGGGCGAAAGACATTCATCCTCTGATTCAGAAGATTGGTGAAAGAAGGCATAGTGAACTTCAATGTGAGATCGAAGATGGTGAGCTTTACAGGCCGGAATTACGAGTTTATCTCCGGACAAAGGTTCCAAAGACCAGGAGGTTGAAGTTTTTCAGAAAGCAAGAAGAATTTCATCAGTCGGCTTGTGAAGGGTACGAGGAAACGGTTGAAGTTCTAAAAGAAAATATTGATGCACTGACAGTGGCCATGGGCCAAGTGGGCCTTCAGTGTAAAGGTCTGTCTGGTGACGAATTTGTTTCGCACATTTATCAATTATTAAATCCGAAAAGATCAGAGCAGGAACCTCCTCCAGTAATAAGATCTCCTAAGGACGAAGCAATTGACGAAAAACTAATTGAAGAGGTGGAATGGCTAGCTCCAGCATCTCCCCGTGAGCAACTTGTCTTTGGTGACTTAGTATTGGGATTTGAGGGGTTTACTCTAGACTCAAAAATTCATAAGGTAATTACTTTAAAGACAATGCCTGAATCAACCTACGCAGGACAGTTGTCAAATTTTCTAAGGATGCCTTTTCATTATGATCTTACTCTTCAGTTTGAAATTCCACCTCAGGCATCCGAGATGGCCAAGCTACAGCAAAAGCGTAAAATTGCGCACTCACTTGCTTCGGCCCAGGTAGGCCGGGCAGCCGACTTGGAAAGCGAGTCAAAGCTATCTTCAGCAGAAGACTTGATTCGTGAACTGATAAACACAGGCCAAAGAGTTTACGCCACGCAACTGAGTATCATACTTCGTGAACCTGTCGGCAGTAATGGCCAAAAACGTCTGAATCGTCAGGTGAGAGAGGTTTTGTCTCGCTTTCGATCACTCCAAGGTGCAGAGGGGCTTGAAGAGTCAGTGGGTGCTTGGAAAATTACTAAGGGAATGTTACCAGCCGCACCAATAAATTTAGAGCGCCCGCGCAAGATGAAGACAAATAATCTCGCAGATTTTCTGCCGATTTACGGACCTCGCGAAGGAGATCTAGAGCCGGCAGTCATTTTTCGTAACAGAATGAATGGACTTATAAGTTACGATCCATTTGATCGAAACTTGCCGAATTACAATTGTCTGGTGACGGGTTCGTCCGGGGCTGGAAAGAGCTTTTTAAACAATTGCATCTTGCTTCAGGAAATGGCGAGAAAAATGCGAGTTTTTATTATTGATATTGGTGGTTCCTATAAAAAGCTAACCGAAGCACTTGGTGGTCAATACTTGGAAATCGACTTATCTGACAGGTACTGTATCAATCCCTTTCACATTCCAAACGGTAGTGTCGATCCACCTCCTTCTAAGGTTAAATCACTTCTAGCCATAATTGAAACCATGGTTGCTGACGAAGTCGACTCAAAACTGTCAAAACTTGACCGCGCACTCTTGGAGAAGGAGATCATTGAATTATATGAAAAATTTCAAACAAAAAGTAAGGTGCCGACGCTCTCTGATTTGGCAGCTTTGCTGGAGTCAAGTGGCGAAGAGAACTTAAGACGAATTTCTAAGCTTCTTTATATGTGGACTGGAAATAGAGCGTATGGTCGGTTACTCGACGGACTGGGATCACTGCGTACTGATTCGCCAATATGTACATTTGATCTTAAAGGGCTATCTAGTCATCCTGATTTGCAAAGTGTAATGATTTTAATTCTTACTGATTTCATTCTCACTCAAGTTGAGTTCGACAAAGATCACAAGAAAAGAATCATATTAGATGAGGCTTGGGAATTACTGAGATCGAGCTCTGCCGCTAGCTTTATGGAGTATTGCGCCAGAACTCTTCGAAAGACGGGATCGGGCATTACCTTCATTACTCAAGGGGTTGAGGAAATTGTATCGAGCCCGATTGGGTCTGCAATTATGAATAATACGGCCACGAAATTTATAATGCTACAAAGAGGAGATTCAGAAATATTAAGGGAATCCCTAAAGCTAAATCCGCAAGAGTTATCCCTTATTCATTCCCTTCAGCAGAAAAAGGGAGAATATTCTGAAGGTTTTCTCATTGAAGGGGACCATCGGCAGGTTATTCGAATTCATCCAGGACCTATTGAGTATTGGCTTTCCACTTCGGACTCTCAGGACAATGCATATCTTGCTAAATTGCAAAATGATGACATGACCCTTGCTGAGGCAATTAAACAAGCAGCAACTCATTATCCTAATGGCGTTGCGAATAAGCGCGGAGGTGAATGTGAAAAAGGTCAAGCGAATGCTGGTGGCAGTAACTATGAGCTTGATGCTTGTGCTTCCCCAACCTAGTCGTGCCGATATGTTTGGTGGGGATGTCGTTGTACTCACACAAATATTAGCTAATGCCGTTCAGCAGTTGGTGCAATTAAGGCAGATTCTTTCAACGGGCTCGGACACATTGGGATTGCTAAGAGATGTGAATCGAGGAATTCGTGAAGGTCTATCTGTGATTAATATGATTAATCCTAAGTTTAACCCCGGACTATATGGAAATCTCGATACGGCTGACAGAGTTTTGGGCATTATTACTGATTTGTATGGAAGCATTCCCCAAGGAGGTGACGCAAAACTTCAGCAGGCCCAAGACAGGTCTGTTGCTGAAAGTATAGCGATGAATGGCACCCTTTACAGGTTTGCTGATCAAGCAGATGAAGAAAGCCGAAAGATTATTCAGCATTCGAGAGTAGTGAACCCAAAGGGAGCGGGTAAATTGACCGCCCAATCTGTTGCAGTGTTGATTAGCGTAACCACCCAGGTCCTCCGGACCAACTCAATGATGCTTAAGATGATGGGTCAGAATATGGCGCTTCAAAACCGCAAGGGTAAAATTCAAGCTGCTCAGTTTAAGACCCAGTATCAGGGGATATCGAATGCATTAGGTGGTGTACACGGACAAGTTGACTTGCAACCTCTCGGGGAAAATTAGTATGCCGCAATTTGACTTACTAGGGTCCTTAATGAGGGACCTACACCAGGAATTTGTACGCTTGTATTACTTAATGTTGCCAGTCTTTTTTGCGCTATCTGTTGCCGTCACGTGGTTTCGATCTCCTCAGGGGAGTGTTGAATTCTTAGGTATTTTAAAAAGGACCATCATATCCACATTTTTATTGGCTGCATTTCCTGAGATTAGTCGAGCAATCATTTTCGTTGCAGACGGAATTGCCTCAAGAATAGATGGTTTGGCGAACATTGATGCCATTATTCGAATGGCACAGCAAAAGTCAGATCAATACTCGAATTCGTCGACAAGTATTTTACTTCAGTTTAACGATCTGATTATCGCGACCCTTTCCTTTTTGAGTTACCTGGTTCTCTATATTGCTAGATACATCACAATT
>JAPKGD010000241.1 GCA_026648125.1 Bdellovibrionales bacterium
TCGACGCCCCTACCACGATCACACAAAAACGGGACATGGATACATTACAGTTTTTGAAGCCCTAGAGAGATCGAGCAACGTCTTTTTTTATAAAATGGGAATCAGTCTCGGTATCGACCGCATGGCTCCCTACGCCAAAGCGGTTGGACTTGGAGAAAAAACGGATATTCAACTCCCCCATGAGGTTTCGGGCCTGATTCCTACTTCGGAGTGGAAAAAGCGAGCCAAGGGAGAGGACTGGCAGCCCGGAGAAAACCTGTCAAATGCCATTGGTCAAGGTTTCGTTTTGACCACAGCCCTTCAGATGGCCATTGCATACAACTCGATCGCCTTAGAAGGAAAGGTGGTAAAACCATTCGTCGTCAAACGCGTACTGAGTCCCGACGGAAAAACGAACTCCGAGTTTGAGCCTATCGTCATTCGAGATGTGAGCAAAGACCCATATGATGGCATCACAATCGATGCGAAGACCTTTCGCACGGTGAAAGAAGGTATGCGTCGAGTTGCCAATGGAAATGCGGGCACCGCGAGATGGTGGAAAGTCCCTGGAATTGAAATGGCCGGTAAAACTGGCACGAGTCAGGTGCGCTCATTTTCTGCAGAAGAAATTTATGACAAGTGTGAACTCAGACCCGTCATGCAACGTCACCACGGCTGGTTTGTGGCCTTTGCACCGGCCGATGCTCCTGAAATCACAGTGGCTGTCTTGGCGGAACACGCCTGCCACGGGTCAACGGGGGGAGCACCCATTGCGCGCGATATCGTTCTCGCCTACATGCAAAAATATCATCCCGAAAAACTGAAAAAAGAAACCAAACTGGGCCCCGCCGCAAAGGTCATGGCGCCAGAGGAGGTCACGGACGAATGAAGGGACTAGATTTGAGAACTCACCTTCAAGTTGAAGAACGGACCAACTTTAAGCGCATCGACATGAGTCTCTGCATGGTCATTCTCGCGCTCAATGTCATTGGACTTATTAACTTGTTTAGCGCCACTCACGGATTTCACATAACAGATACTACAAATTTATTTTGGACCCAACTTCTTTGGTTGGCAGTGGGATGGTCGATCTTTTTTGGACTGACTTTTTTTGATTACAAAATTTTCGATCGCTGGGCCTATCTGTTTTATGGAATCAATGTCGCCGCTCTCGTCGGTGTGGAATTGTTCGGTAAAGTCTCGTTAGGAGCCAAACGTTGGCTTGATCTTGGCTTTTTTCGCTATCAACCATCGGAGACCATGAAGCTCGCGTTAGTCGTTGTACTTGCTCGTATCCTTTCTCGTCGCGAAAGCTCGACCCCGCTCGGATTTCTCGACTTGCTGTTTCCCGGCCTGATTATTGGAATCCCATTTGTTCTCACAGTGATTCAACCTGACCTTGGAACAGCGACTTTGATGGCTGCCACTGCCGTCACCATGATTTTCTTCTTTCGAGTCCGCGCTTCAATTTTGATTACGGCTCTTGTTATTGGCCTCATCGCTGCACCTTTGGTTTGGAACTTTGGGCTCAAAGATTATCAAAAAAATCGCGTCCTCACATTTCTCTCGCCAGGTCGTGACCCGCGAGGAACTGGATATAATTCGATTCAGTCAAAAATTGCTGTGGGCAGCGGGAAATTTTTTGGAAAAGGATTTCGTAAGGGTACCCAATCTCAACTTGAGTTTTTACCCGAACGCCATACGGACTTTATTTTCAGCGTATTGAGCGAAGAGCATGGATTTGTGGGAAGCGTGACGACTCTTGGGCTGTTTGCACTTCTTTACGCAATGGCAATAAAAATTGGTTCACAGGCAAGGGACCGCTTTGGTGCTTTTCTTGTGGTGGGCTGTCTGGGATATCTATTTTGGCACGTCTTAATAAATATGGGGATGGTGATCGGATTGTTTCCCATCGTGGGCGCGCCATTGCCGCTGCTCTCCTATGGCGGGAGCAGCATGATGTCGACAATGGCTTGCCTAGGTTTACTCTCCTCAGTGGCCTATCGCCGCTATCTCTTCTAGGAGTGGCGGCTCAACATCGCGACAATATTTTCCTTGGGATGATTGCCAACAATTTGGTCTACTTCTTTTCCGCTCTTAAATAGAATCATCGTCGGAATTCCGCGCACATTATATCGCGCTGGCATTTGTGGATTTTCATCGATGTTTAATTTCACAACTTTGATTTTTCCAGTGAGTTCCGTCGCGATCTCTTCCAACTTTGGAGCGAGTGCACGGCAGGGTCCACACCATTCCGCCCAAAAGTCGACGAGCACGGGCACGTCTGATTTCAATACATCTGTGTCAAAGCTAGAATCCGTAACTGGTTGAGTAACCTGTCCCATAGTCCTGTCTCCTTTATGATCAAAAAATTCAGAAATTACCCATTAAAACTATGTGGCCGAAGTGAGCCTCGGCAAGGCCCGGTGAAGCAAATAATGCGCAGCATTATGCTCAGCCTTTAAGCGGACTAAGCCGATAAATTTACATATGAAACGCTCGCAAATAAAGATCCTCCTGGTGGAGGATGATCCATCTCAAGGCCGCTCGTTGCAGGAAGCACTCAAGCGTTATGGCTATGAAGTGCACTGGGTAAGCAATGCCGATGATGCCTCAAAGCTCACCACTCAGGGCGAATTCAAGCTGGCTATTGTTGACTGCCTCTTGCCAAAGACAAGCGGCGTTGAGTTTGCGGAAAACTTAAGCAAATCTCACCAAGACGACATCAAAATCATCCTCACCAGCGGAATCTACAAAGACAAAAACTTTACACGAGATGCCTTGCAACGCACTCGGGCCGCCTCATACGTGAGCAAGCCATTTGAGATGGAGAAGCTCTTTTCACTGGTCGACGAAGTTTTAGGTAACCTCCTTGACCCAGATCTCCCCCCCCTTCTTGATACTTTAACTCTGAATGAACTCAGCGCAGAGTCTCGCCTCAAAGCGGTGGAGGAAACGCAAAGCATTCATGGGTTCGACCTTCCACTTGTTTACAGCATCATTTTTGGATCTCACCTCAGTGGACGCATGATCCTCATGAGCTCCGACGGCAAAGCCGCAACCCTCATGTTCCGCAATGGCGAATTGACGCAAGTTGAAGTGAAGGACAGTCAATCCTATTTCGGAGTTCTCCTGGTGGAAATGGGATTTACCTCAACTGAAGAAGTTGAAGATGTCTTGAGTCAAACCAACTCTCGGCCCATAGGCGAGCGGCTGGTGGCGGCCCATTCGCTCTCGCCTCATGCCATTCGCATCGTCCGCCAAGAGCAAATGGTGATTCGACTGAGTCAGACTGTGCAAGATCAGTTTGTCGATGTCAGTTTTGAGCGCATTGATGTGCCTGAGAGCGATGAGTGCTTGAGTAAGGACCGCTTTCTCAATCTCGCTTGGGATTGGATCTGCTCAAAAATCACGCCGGATTGGCTCGTGGATTTTTACAATCAATGGCTCGAATATCCCATTGTTCTCTCTGAAATACCTCTGATAAAACGGCGACTGAGTGCACTTCCGGGCCTCGATGCCTTGGATAGAACACTCGCGAAGCTAAACCAAAAACACACTCTCGCTGAACTCAGCGCTGATGGCCTTTTGATTGACGGCCCCTTTCTCTCTCTCCTCCACCTTCTCCTCATCGAAAAGATGGCCTATTTTGGACCGCGCCGTGCGACCGCAGAAAATCAGCAACAGCGAATTCATCGGCTTGAAAAAATGCTGATTGATCTCAATAAGCGAGACTATTTTCAAGTGCTTGGGCTCTCTCCCAAAGCCGCCGAAAAAGAGATCCATCGCGCCTATATGGACTTAGCAAAGACCTTTCACCCCGATAAGCTCGAACCCAATGCAAACAATGAGCTTCGCAAGGTGACAGACAAGATTTTTGCTCGAATTAGCGAAGCCTATGATGCGCTAAAAGATGGTCAGCGTCGAGCTCAATACCTTTTAGAGCTTCAGCAGGGGTCGGCAGAAAAGATTTTGCAGAACGAAAGCGCATTTGAACAGGGACTCTCTCACCTACGTAAGGGAAAATACAAACTTGCACTGGATATTTTTGCCCGACTTGCAAGCCAGCGCCAACACAGGACCGATCTCTCGATTTACCTGGCTTGGTCCAAACTTAAGGTGGGGGCTCCCGATACAAAGATCGAAAATTTTTTAAAAGCTATTGGAGCAGGAGAGCAGCCTCGTCAACGCCACGGAGCCGCTTCGGTGTGCAGGCACTCGGCCCGGCGCGGAAGGCGAGCTCGATGGAGAGGTCGACGGTGAAGCCGAGGATGGAGAACGCGAGTCGGTCGGCGAGTGCGGGTGCAG
>JAPKGD010000242.1 GCA_026648125.1 Bdellovibrionales bacterium
GTTCATGAAAGGCACGGAAAGTGTACTCCCCATCTTTAACCAAAATCTCCGACTGATTCAGCTGACCTCTTCTTTGCGCCAAGAACTCCCATTCAAATTCAGTTGGGGATTTATTCTTTGCTGATGCCTGTTGTGAACTGACCTCAACCGGCGCTGTGGTCTCTCCGCGCACCGTCACAATTTTATTATAAGTGGATTTTGGGGACTTGATGTGAATTCTCGGACGTGTCGATCTCTTTGGAAGCCGTTCAAAGACAAAGGGTTGTTTAAAAGGCGCACCGCCATATCCTCTAAGAAAGAGATTTCCTCCTTGGGCAGGAAATGTCGCTTTCCAGAATTTTCGAAAATCCCCTATGGTTGCGGCAAAATTTAGAAAATCCCAATAGTCGGGCGCGCGCCGCTCAATTCGATCAATTTGCCCCAAAGGAGGAGGACCATAACCAAGGACTTCAACTTGATTGGTGTCTTCATTTAACACCATATCGACGATGGTGATCTTCTTGGGGTAAGACACAAACTCAAAATAGGTTCCATTTCCCATGAGGGCGGCAAACTTAATCGGCTTTTTATCATCCACAAATACAGCTGAACCTTTAAGGGTTACCGGCCGATCATTAACCATCACTTTTGGAACTACGTTTTTTGATTCTGCAATAACCCAGTACCGACCACCTTTTCTCATAAACCGATAACGCTTGGAGCAAATGGCCAAGCGTCCCTCAGGGGCATCTTTCGTCACACAAAAGCGAAAGGGCTCAGCGATTTTCCAAACGGGAATATCAAAAATTTCTTTACCAAAAAGGCCCATGGAACTTTGATCATGACCTGTGACTTTAAGTCTATAGGACCCCACCCGAAGGGTTTCCCCAGAGCGACTCTTCTTTGTGGCTCCGTTTTGAATGGTGCTCGACTCTGTCCCAACGGAGACAAACTTCTTCCAATCAGAAACTTGCTCTTCATTGGATTCTCGGCGCCAGAGAACTTGACCCTGGTCATTGAAAAGCTCAATCACACCGTCGGGTACAAGCTCGACAGGCCATTGAAAACTAAGCATGTACATGTTTGCATACTTCTTCTGCAGATCGAGTCCAAATTCGAATTCAAAAAATTCTCCGGTCTCACGCGAAAGACGCATAACAACTCCGGCTGCGGTAACAGCAAGAGGGCCCACCCTCAAAATCAAGGGGTTGGTCAGATCATATTCAATTTCTTGATGCGCGTAGATCACACCATTTCGTTCTGGTTCAAAAAACAGTGGGATAAAGTCTGGCTTATCCTTTTCCATGAGTTCCGCTGGTTTTTCTTCAATGGATTGCTGCTCTAAGATTCGAGGTTTAACTTCAACTCCTTCCATTTGAAAAACCGCTGGCTCATCTCGATCAATATCCGGAGGGAGCTTCGGAATTCCTTGAGGAAGAATGGGCATGGGCTCGTCAACAGGCTTTGCTCGAGACTGAGACGCAGTCCCATCTTCGCCATTCTCTTCTCCAGCCGCTTGCGCGTGACACACATCGGCTATCAAAAATGCCAGGCAACATAATGCAAGACCATGTCGAATCAACCGTTTAGCCACCTCATCAGTTTATAGACCCACGATAAAAGTTCAACGAATGGGGACAATAAAATTACATGGAGAACTGGACCTGGACGATTGTCCTGGTTTGTTCAAGGGCCTTCAGTAATATGCCGAAAAATTCATTGGATGAGAGCACTTAAGCCATGGGTTGAGGCTTTAAACCTAAACCCCAATCAAGTTGCACAATGGGCACTCGATGTTCCAAAACACGAGTCCGTCACCTTTTGGTGTTTGGATCGAGGTCTCGTTCGCTCTCAAGATTACTTTGAATGGGCCAAAAATTTTTATCAACTGCCCTTTTTAGACTCAGAGTACTTTCAAAAGCCCGCCAATCGCGATCTCTGGCTCAAAATCCAAACGGTCGCTAACTGGAACCCTGAACTTCTTCCTCTGGAAGAGTGGGACGGCGTTGTCTTTGTCGGTTGCGTGGAACCTCCAGAAAACATTCAATGGAGTTTTCCAGTGGCCTACGTTTTAGTCAGCGCTCGCGACCTCAAAATTCACTGGGAACGTTTGCAAAGCGAACCCACAAAAGTCACCATGCCGAGCATAAACCTTAACAGCCTCTCCACGCCCAAACTTCCGTCGGACCAAGCTGAAAATGCACCTGCTCCCACATCAACGCCCGCTCCTGTGCAAGCCCGTGCCAAGCCCACAGCACCTCCTGTGGCTTCTCATCCTCAAAAGCCACCTGCACCTAAGCCCACCAGTCCTCCTGTCATTTCAGAACAAGTTCAAAAGGCATCGGCCACACCACCACCGACAAGTGGAAGCCCACTTCAGCTGAATTTAAATTTTGCAACAGGCTCTCAGCCAATCACTCCTGCTGCTGAGGCGAGTGAGGTTCCAAGCCTCTCTATGCCTTCTTCTCCCGCGGAGGAAACCTCTGTAAGTATTCCTGGCGGATTGAATCTAGACCTCGGCAACATCAATTTGGGAGACCCAGAGTCCATGGGGGATGCTCCTGAAGGACTCAATATTGACACCTCTCAATCCGACGCCCCTGAGGGCTTAGCGATACCCGAAGATCACTCGGTTTTTGACCAAGACGATGTCCCCACCGGCATTTTTCCAAACCCAGAATTGAGTTTGGGCCAAGAAGCTCCTCCGGACCTAAATCCTCCCGTCCATCCAAAACCGAAGGGCGCGCCAGTTGTGGCCGTGTCGCCACAGGGCACGACGAATGACCCAGACGATATTCCAGATCAATCGGTTAGTAGTTTTACAATGGTCTCCGCTCCCGTTGGGTCTGCCTCATCCGAGTCTGGAATGATTGACTCCGATCGCGTCGCGCCAAAATCAATTGAAGCCGCGCAAGACCAGCGAGAGGCCGTGGCATGGGTATTTCAACAACTGCGACAATACTTTCACTACTCTTGGCTCTTCACCCTTGAAGGCGACACACTCACTCCTCAGTACTGGGAGAAGTCCGCCCGAAAAATTGACGACACGGCGACGGACCCAATCAATCTGACTCAACCGAGCCTCTTTCGAATCGTTGCCCGAACGCGCATGCCCTACCATGGGCATATCGTGGATAATCCCATCAACACGGGCTTTTTTAAGAAATGGGGACTTCGTTCAACCCCTGAGCACGTCACCGCCACTCCCGTTCTCAACGGGGACAGGCCCATCGCCATTTTACTTGCCGCAGGTAAAAAGCCAGAAAAATCAGAAGCCGTGTTGAGGTTTGTTGAGCGACTCGCTCCATCCATTTCTCTAGCGATGTCCAAGACCAAAAAGGCCGCTTAAACTTTCTCAGAGTGCTCAATCGTTCTTGAGCCATCGTCATTTTTAACGAAGTGAATTTTAATCTGCGACCAAGGGGGCGGCCAAAAGTCCTCATCAAGACGATCTGACCACTCTATAACGACAAGGCCTTGTGCGCTCTGAAGACGATCGAGGAGCCCACTCGATTCTAAATCCTGAGCATCCTTCAGACGATAAAGATCATAGTGGTCAATAAGGCCTTTGGCGCTTTCATATTGGTGATGGATGGCAAAGGTAGGAGACGCCGCTTCTCCGCCACCAAGAGCTTTCACTATCATTTTTGTGAATGCCGTTTTGCCGGCCCCCATTTCTCCAGAGAGAAGAAGAAGCAAAGGCGCCTGAAACTGACTCACAAGCCTTTCTGCAAAGGATTCTAATTCATTTAAATTTTTGATTGAGACTTGTTGGGCCATAATTAAAAAATGGCCCCACCCGCAATACGACTCAAAAGTTGAGGCAACTGAGCGCGTATGTCGCTCGCAGATAAAGAGCGCTTGTCGTAGCCCAGACGGACCCACTCATCGGCCATGCGACCGTGAATGTATGCCGCAGTCGCCGCACCTTGAGTGGTCTCCATGCCCTGCGCCAGCAAGGCTCCGATCATTCCCGCCAAAACATCACCGGTGCCAGCTTTTGCAAGTGCCGAATTTCCTGAATTGATCACCATAGACCGCCCATCAAAGGCGATAATTGATCGATAGCCCTTAAGAAGGACATGGCAGCCCGCCATTTCAGACGCTTGTAATGCCGCCTTAAATCGATCAGCTTCAACAACCCGGGCTTCGATCTTGAGAATTCGACCCATTTCTCCGGAGTGCGGCGTAAGTATCCAACTTTTGGGCAAGGGGAACAAACCGTACTGAACGCAAGTGGTTAATGCATCCGCATCGACCACCACCGGGCCCGAAAAACTTTCCTTAAGCTTTGTA
>JAPKGD010000243.1 GCA_026648125.1 Bdellovibrionales bacterium
ATTCAAGCTTCACGGAGATCATCTCCGGCGGAGGAAATCCGGGGCATGGAACTCACTGTGCCGGAAATGTCGCTGCTCGCGCCGATAACGGAAAGGGAATCGCCGGCGTAGCTCCGAACATCAAGATCATGGCTCTTCGATTCATCAGTGAAAAAGGCTCCGGCACGACGGCGGATGCCATAAAGGCCGTCAAATATGCGGTTGATAATGGTGCCAAGGTGACTTCCAACTCTTGGGGCTCCGAGGGTGAGGACGCCAATGATCCCGAGAGCAAAGCTCTTCGTGATGCAATTAAATATGCACAAGAAAAAGGTTCCTTGTTTATCGCAGCGGCCGGAAATGGCCATCAAGGTCGTGGATATGACAATGACACCGACCGTGCCCCAGGCTATCCCGCCAGCTACGACATGGACATCATCGTGAGCGTGGCCGCCATTGACGAGCGAGGCAATCTCGGTAGCTTCTCCAACTGGGGACGTCGTACTGTGGACCTAGCAGCTCCCGGCGTGAAAGTATTTTCAACCGTTCCGGGAAGCCGATATCAGGATACGATTGGTAACTTCCTTGGCCAGGTGATCACCTGGGACGGAACGTCCATGGCCACTCCCCATGTGGCTGGAGCCGCGGCCTTGTACTGGTCGGCCCATCCTGAAAAGAACTGGCAAGAGGTCAAGGATGCCCTTTTGAAAAGCGTCAAGAAGACCCAAGTTTTGGGTAGCAAAGTCACCTCGGGTGGACAACTCGATGTGCAAAGCTTGATGAACCAGTAGTTTTTACTCCTCACACCATCACCAAGAGCCGGGAGGGCAACTTCCCGGCTCTTTTTTTTTGCCCAGACTTGCCAAAGCGAGATGAGGAATGGTTAATAGGCTCTCCTCATTATGAAAATCGACATATCAAGGCCCTACCCTTATTACATCCGCCTCCATTGGCGTTCCTTTACCTTGGGACTCATTGCACTTCTCTTTACGAATGCACTTGATGCTATAGCTCCGTTGTTAATTGGAATGGCCATAGATGGAATTATCACCGGACGCCCATTTGGGGACGTGGCCCAGATCGTGGGAATTGTTATTTTGGTAACGCTCGCACTGGCCGTTTGCCGCTTTCTATGGCGGCTTTTTTGGGGACGCTTTCACCATACGGTGGCCGAAGATTTGCGCAATCGTCTTTTTGCAAAGATGACAGAACTCGGTCCGACCTTTTTTTCCCGTCAAACAACGGGCGGATTAATGAGCCTCATCAATAATGACGTGAACTCATTTCGAATGGCAGTTGGACCGGGGCTACTCATTTTATTTGATTCGATCTTTATCTTACTTATGGTGCCAGTCCTCATGTGGAAAATTTCTCCCGACTGGACATGGCGATGTCTTATACTCATGCCAACCGTTCCATTTATTGTCCGTTCAATATTACGAAGAACCGAACAGGCTTATCGAGCGCAACAAATGCGATTCGCAGAAATGTCTGGTGCGGCACAAGAAATTGTTGCGGGAATTCGCGTGATCAAGAGCTACGCTCAAGAAAATAACCAGACTCGTCTGTTTAATGTTTTTAGCCGTCGCTATGCCGACGCCACACTAAACGTCGCTAAAATTGATGCGGCCTTTGGACCGGCTCTCGAAATCGCGGCCGCAGCGGGAAGTGTCATACTTCTTTTGGTAGGATCTGGCTCCCTTGTCTCTGGAGCTGTTACCGTTGGGCAGATTTTTGCTTTTTACCAGTACATTCAAAAGATGGTTTGGCCCATGGAGGGAATCGGCATTTCGTTCTCTCACTTTCAAGTGGGTAAAGCTGCTTTTCAGCGCATTCTCGATACTCTCAATCAACCTCTTGATGTTCCTGATTTGGGCTCTGAAAAGCTTTCTGATATTGCTTCGCTCGAAGTCAAGAACCTCAACTTTACATACCCTGGAGCAAGTCACCCCACTCTCAAGAACATTAATTTCGAACTAAAGAAGGGCGAAATTCTCGGCGTCGTGGGCGCCACCGGATCGGGCAAAACGACGCTCGCTGATGTTCTGTGCCGCCTTTATCCAACCACTGCAGGAGCGATTTCTGTAAACTCTATTCCCATTGAAAATATTCAACTTGAGAACTTTCGCTCACTGATTAGCATGGTTCCTCAAGACACTTACGTTTTTAGCCGGCAAGTTGGAGAAAACATCTTGTTTGGCCACCTTGCCGATCCAGGATACCCCATTTCAGAAGCCGCGAGATGGGTGAAATTAGATGAAGAAGTCGAAGCCTGGCCCGATGGCTATGCCACCCTGATCGGCGAAAGAGGTGTCAATCTCTCTGGAGGTCAACGACAACGCGTGACTTTAGCTCGTGCTCTCATTCGTCAGTCTCCACTCATAATCATCGACGATGCGCTCAGTGCGGTTGACGCAAAGACTGCAAAATCGATTC
Source organism: Bdellovibrionales bacterium (assembly GCA_026648125.1). Taxonomy (GTDB): domain Bacteria; phylum Bdellovibrionota; class Bdellovibrionia; order Bdellovibrionales; family UBA1609; genus JAIBAM01. The sequence goes on from JAPKGD010000243.1 coordinate 2,416, forward strand.
TTGAGAATCTACGCTTGCGCCTGAGGGAAGGTTCGCGATGCGCGGCCATTGTGATTTCTCACCGTCTTGGTCATGTCGCATGGACAGACCGGGTGCTTGTTATGAATAATGGTCAGGTGGAGGCACTTGGCCGTCCCGAGGAAGTTTTGCGTCAATCTCCCACATATCAACGACTTCATGCCCTGCAAACTCAGGAGGCGATGGGATGAAGCGAGGATATTTAATAGAAGACAACGTGGCTCATGAGCTGACTTTTAGACAACTGTTTATAAAGCTATGGCCCTTTTTGCGGGCCTACCCCCGCAATCTCCTTTTAGCGCTTGCGATGGTCATACTGTTCACTTTGGTGGGGCGTGCACTTCCGCTTCTCTTCGGCTATGCCGTTGATAATGGACTGAAAACAGGAGATTGGTCAGTCATTCTCAACGTGGCGATAGTTTTTGGAATCTGCGAACTGGCCCGTGCGGGATTGGCCTTTGCTCAAAGTCTCTCCATTCAAAAAATTGGTAACTCGGTCCTTTATGACATTCGCGAAAAGTTAATTCGTCACGTGCAAAGCCTATCGGCCACCTTTTTTGATAAGACCTCTTCAGGCCGAGTCATGACTCGAGTTACCAACGATGTACACAGCCTTGGTGAACTCTTCAGCCAGGGCTTCACCACTATATTTATTAATGTGGTAGAAATTGCTTCGATTGTAATCGCCTTACTGGCCCTCTCGCCGCTTCTCACTGTGGTCGTCGTGGTCATGTTGCCTGCATTGGTATGGGCCTGCTATCGCTTGAGTCGCGTAATTCGGGTTCGTTTTGGTGCCGCTAAAAGACGATTGGCCATGATCAATGCATTTACGGCAGAATCCATTGGCGGCATGAAAGTTCTACAGCTCTTCAACCAGACAAGAGCTTCGCGAAAGTATTTCGACAAAATCTCAGGCGAGTATAAAGAACTTCAACTCGACACCGTTCGCCTCTTTGCAACCTTATGGCCCGTTGTCGAAGCTTTCAATGTGAGTACAGTCGCAGCAGCTTTGCTGGTGGGATCCGCTTATCGCGCTGAGCTCGACTTATCTGCGGGTCAAATTGCGGCTTACGTCTTACTTGTACAAAGTTTCTTTAGACCCTTAAGAGGAATTTTGGAAAAGTACAATCAACTGCAAAACTCTCTTGCGAGCGCCGATCGGGTTTTTCATATGTTCGAGATTGCTCCCGAAGAGGCCAGTGGCCGCGAAGTACAAGGACGACTTAGGGGTGAAATCGAGTTTTGCGATGTCACCTTTTCTTACTCGGAAAAGGGGGCCCCAGCTCTCAGAAATGTAAGTTTAAAAGTTAACGCAGGCGAATCCGTTGCGTTAGTCGGGCGCACGGGAAGCGGGAAAACAACAATGACGGCCCTGATGCAGGGACTCTACCGACCGACTCAAGGACAGATTTTAGTGGACGGAGTCCCGATCAATTCGCTCTCTCCTCAGAGCTTGAGACGGCACATTGGCGTTGTCAGCCAAGATAACTTTATGTTTCGCGGCACCATTGCTGAGAACATTTCTTTGATGAATCCCGAAATTCCTCGGACTTCTATAGAGAACGCAGCTAAGGGAGCACACTGTGGGCGATTGATCTCTCAGCACACAGGTGGACTGGATGCCATGGTGGAAGAGCGGGGCGCCAATCTCAGCAGCGGAGAAAAGCAGCTTATTGCATTTGCTCGGGTCTTGGCCTTTGACCCTGACGTGTTGATTTTAGATGAAGCCACGGCAAATATTGACTCGATTCACGAGCAACTTATTCAACAGGCTACCATGTCCCACCGATTCATTGCACGCAGCATATCAGCCACCTT
>JAPKGD010000244.1 GCA_026648125.1 Bdellovibrionales bacterium
GTTCCCCGCGGGCAAAAAATTATCGACCCGGCCCTGATCGTCGCGGACGAAATGCTTATGAACATTTTGAAAGATGCTCCTCTGTATTTTCAAAAGAATTTTCCTGGTCTTGATGCCGCAGGCAGAGCCTCAAGCTTAACCATCGCCTTTGACCATGACCGCCTCTTGCTCTGGACGGAAGACGACTTTGGTTCCCTCTCGGTAGACAAGATGATCAATCGCTTGAGGGAATGCTATCAGAATGACCAGATTGATCCTCTCATGCAAGACGGACAAGGTGCAGGACTGGGCTGCCGAATCATCTTCGACACCAGCGTTTCTATGTCTGTATTTGTAAAGCCGGGCAAGAAAACGGTCTTCTGCGCTATGCTCCCGTTGGGGTTAAGCAACCGCCAACGCGAAGTGCTCCCAAAGAATCTACAGATTCTAGCCCTCACGTTTTAAGTAGAGAAACACTCCAAAAAGTAAAGGAGCCCCCTTACGGATGAACTCCCTCATTTAATCTCAGCTTTGCCTGTAATTCCACTTACATCGACTTCGTCTTTTTGGCGATGCAGGATTTCATATCCTTCGCATATTCGGACATGCAGGTCTTCTCAGCGTCTTCTTTGTTCATTTTGCTTCCATGATGCCCACTATGATGGCCGGCGTGAGAGCTATGATCCATCATATGATGTTGCTCTGTGGCTGAATTGGCGGATTCAGTCTTCTCTGTGGACTTCTCATTGCCTTCGGCAAATGCCATGCCTGAAACGATCAATGCAGCTGCCACGATAATTTTCTTCATAAAATATCCTTCCCTGCCATTGAGACAGAAAGACAAACCTGAACTCAATTAGAAGCTGGGTATTCTCTGCTTCTAACACTTTCGCGAAGGGTACGCCCAAGACGAGCCTCCGTCAAACCTGTACTTCGCTGAAAATTATTCGCGTGAAATAACTCATCACCGGAAATTATATGAGCTACTCCTCCGCCGGCAAATCCTGATTCAATTCGTCTGCATCAGGAAGTTGCTCAGGAAGAGTATCTCCTTCAACTTCCACAGGTGTTGACTCCTGCGTATTTGGTTGCTCAGGAATAGTGGCACCACTGATCGCACCTGGTGCCATTTGAGATCCTGGATCACTCTGTGGCTCTATGACCTGCGGCGGCTGAGGCATTTCAGGCCTCTGAGAACATTTTGAGCAGCCGCCCAGAAAGATAGAAACTCCAATAGCTAAAAATAATTTCCACTGCATACGCATAAAATCGCCCTAAACCTTTATTGTTTTCCTATTCCAATCACACCACAACCAATTCGATCCCCGGCATTTCCTGCGGGTTGGGACTTTAAACCATCGGCCTTTGCATGAATTACAAGTGAACGTCCCAAGACCTCTCGGAGCATTAGCCCAGATACAACTACCGATGTTGAAACTTCACCTTTAGCATCTGCAGTTACATTGCCTAAATCTCCAGCATGGCGCATTTCATCGGCTGGTCCACCATGGCTCTTTTCACTTGGATTATAGTGGCCACCAGCAGAGCTTCCGTCTCCCGCCGAGCAGTCCCCAAATTCATGAATATGAAATCCGTGAGACTGATTGGCCTTGAGACCCTTAAGTTTGATATCAAATTTTACGCCATTGACATCGGAAGCTAGCTCGACCTGACCAGCGACTTTATTCTTTCCGAGAGGACGGATTTCTGCACGGGCTGCCGTCTGCTTCATTCCCATACTGCACATCATGCCCTTACTTTCCATGTGACCCTTATGCTTTGCACACATGGAGCACTTTTCACCTTTCTTGTGATCGTGCATCGAGCAGGAATGTCCTTCACCTTCACCACCCTTGTGATGAGAAAAGTGGCTACAACCCAACAGGAAAATTAGACCCACCCCGGCTACAAAAACTTTTTTCATAGATGGCTCCTTTGTATTTATCTACCTGGGTAAGGTACGCCCGCCACGCAGCGTGGTCAATGCACCAAAATTCATCGAATAGGGGTTCGCCGCGCAGAATCGGAGCGCATGAGATCGCGGAGGCGGGCTCTCAATTCTTGGCCTAAGGGCCCAGGCCTGCCTTCGCCAATTTTTTCGCCGTCAACTGAAACAAGGGGCAACACCTCTAGGGTGGTTCCGATCATGAAGGCTTCTTTTGCATTTTTTAAGTCGCCGATTCTCACATCCTCAAAACGAATTGATTTAACCAAGGGATGTGGGAGTTTTTTAAGGCTCTCAAGGACGGCTAAGAGAGTCGTGCCACGCAGCGTGTAGTCAAATTTGGGCACGACCAAGTCTCCTTGGGTTCCCAGCAAAGCCACATTCTCAGTGGCACCTTCGAGAATTTGTCCTCGATCTCCCACTCCCAAACTAAAGTCGACGCCGGCGTCGACGGATTCTTTCTTCATCAAAACATTTGGCAAATAGTTGCAACTCTTAATCTGCGCATAGAATGGAGACTTTTGGGGAATTTGCGAAGTTATCGCCGTCACCCCCTCTTGATACTTCTTTTCGGCCACAGAATGAAATTCGGTAATTATGATCGCAAGGGAACTTTCTTTAGCTTCATAGGGATTTGGCGAAAAACTGCCAACTCCACGGCCAACAAACAAGCGCAAGGCAGCCTCATCACGTTTAGCCGCTTTGGCCGTTGAGATACAAAGCTCGCGAATTTCTACCTTAGATTTTGGAAGCTTTAAAAATATACGTTCTGCGGAGCTCTGCAAACGTTCAAGGTGTGCATCTAAATCAAAAAAGGCGCCTTCAACTATGCGAGCGGCTTCAAAAATTCCATCGCCCCGATGCACCATATGATCATCGACAGGAATCATCATCATGGCGGGCTCCGTAACAATTCCATCCCACCATGTCGAGTACATGGCCAAATAACCGGCCTGAGCCGACAGCCTAGATGCTTGGACTCGCGCCAACCACTGTTCAGAATTGAGTACACTCACCCTATTTTAACCTTTACCCTTTGTGCGGTTTCGATTGGGCTTTCTATGGACCTCAATATATTCAATGATTTTTCCTGCAATGTCGATCTGAGAGGCTTTTTCAATTCCCTCAAGACCAGGAGACGAATTTACTTCAAGTATAAGTGGCCCGTGATTGGAGCGAAGGATATCGACCCCTGCGACATTCAGCCCCATAATATGAGCGGCTCGAAGTGCCGCCTTTCGCTCTTCGGGAGTCAATTTAGCTTCCTTAGCGGTACCTCCCAAATGGAGGTTCGCGCGAAATTCACCGGCCTTGGCCTTTCTCATCATACTGGCAACAACTTTATTTCCCACAACAAAACAACGCAAATCCGCTCGGCGTCGAGGGCGGCCTCGCGCGCGGACTCCCAGCTCGCATCGAGCTGCGGGATCACGATCCCGAAATCGACCCTCGCCTCGCCCACGTCTCGACGCTACCGGATCGGGTCGCGACGGCCGAGGCTCCCCGCGAAGAGAAAGGCCTAGCGCGGGGCGAGGAGCACCACCGGGATCTCTCTCGGAGTGCGGGCCTGATAGGTGTCGTAGTCCGGCCACTGTGCCGTCATGAGCGGCCAGACCTTCGCCTTCTCGGCGGCCGTGGCGGTGCGAGCCCGGACGGGGATCACGTCGCCTCTCACCTGGATCTCGACGTCGGGGTGCGCGAGCAGATTGCGATACCAGCCGGGGTCCTCGGGTGCGCCTCCCTTCGAGGCGACGATCACGTACTCGCCGCCGTGCCGGGAGTAGATGAGCGGGAACTTCCGGACCTGGCCGCTCTTGCGGCCCCGCGTCCGGAGCACGAGGCAGCTCGTGCCGTTCCAATCGTGTCCGACCTTGCCGCCCGTGGCCTCGTACTGCCGGACGTGCTCGTCACCGAAGAGACTGAAGTCGTGCGCCATGGCTTCCGTCGAAGTGGGTCATCGAGTTCGGCGCTCCCGTCGAAATCGACGACCTCCCCGCCGACGCCGCCCAGGACGCCATGACCGTGTTCCACATCGGGGATGCAGTCCGCGACACGATCCAGCAGATCCTCTACCGAAACCTCATGGAGCGACGGTCGTGGTTCTGGTGAGCGGTGCCGAGGCGAGAGGCAGGTGCTGATCCGTGCGGTTGGGCACTTCGATCGTGTTGATCCTCCTGCTCGTCGCGCTGTTCGCGGCGGCGTTCATCAAGTTCGTGCTGTGACTCGAGGCGTCGCAAAGGCGCGTGGACGCGCGCCGAGCCCCCCGGGGGGTTCCCGGACACTCACCCACTCGTGTCCCGAATCGACCGCCGGAGGGCCGAGG
>JAPKGD010000245.1 GCA_026648125.1 Bdellovibrionales bacterium
TTTGATAATGGCCTTCGGGGAAGGCGAGCGTGAATGTTCGTTCTTCTCCCGTGGACATGCCAATCAACTTTTCCGTAGTCCACGTTCCAGAAGAACTCCGGAGTTTCTGTTTGAAGCATATAATTTCTAAGTCGATCAGTTTTAGCGCCATAAGGAAAGCGAAAGAAGGTCTTTGGAACTTCAAGAATATTTTGAATGGCGCGAAAGCCATCCTCAATTTCTTTCACGGCCGCTTCAAAACTCAGCTTGCGCATATCGGGATGGGTAAAGGAATGACAGCCAACTTCATGCTTGTCCTCTTCCATTTGCTTGACCAGATCAGGGTAGAGACGTGTGTTTCTTCCGACTAAGAAAAATTGCACCTGAGCATTCTCGCCTTTTAAAAGGTCGAGGAGCTGCTTGGTCCGAGTTGCGTGGGGGCCGTCATCAAATGTAAGAGCCAGGGTTTTATCGGGGAGGTGGCCATCTATGACCACAGGGGTCGCTTTGGCATCCAGAAAGACTTCTTGGCTCGGCCCAAGATTTGATTTTGCCATAATCGTAGGAGACTTTTTGGTGGCACTGAGCTCGCTTTTGGCGAGAATTGAATAGCTGGCCGTTGCGAGATACGAATCATAACGGATGTATTGATCAGCAATACATTCTTGATCGCTCGCCCTTGCTTCAATGTAGTCAGAGACATAGAAGAGGTCGACGCGGTCTAATTTTTCCACAACCCGGCAAAAGCTCTCGGTAAAGTTCGTCCTGCTTTCCCATTGTTCAAGTTGTTCGCGGATGGCCTCCGGTTGAAAGGGGCTTTCATGCCAAGTTTCATAGTTATTGGCGGTGGACTGAAATACTTTGGCGGTTTGAATGAGCTGATGGATTTCACCTTCAAGATCGGCATCTTTTGTTCTTTGTGATTTTAAAGAAGCCGCAAGTGCCGCAGAACAAGCAATAGAAATCGATACAATTGAGGCCAAAGCCCATCGTAATCTCATAGAATCTCCCTCCCCTAGAACAACTAGCCTGTAAAAGCCTGCCTATAAGGTCAATCATTCGCCCAGGATTGAAAATATGCTAGTCCCCACATTGACTGACGCGCCTGTCCGTAGTCATGTTGAGAGGCTTATCAAAGGAGATACTCCATGGCTGATGCGCGAGACATTATGACGGCAAATCCTCTCATGGTTGGCTCTGGAACTGAAATTCCTGATGCGGTCGAATTCTTTAATCAGCACCATATCAGCTCTGCGCCAGTTCAAAATCCCCTCGGAGAGATTCTTGGCCATTTGACCGAGATCAATCTTGTTAAGGCCTTAGTCAGATATCGGGCACAAAGTAACTACAGCAAAGTGATTCATGCAGAGGAGTTATTTGATCCAGTTACCTTCGTAAATGAATACGATGAAATTCCCGAAGTTCTTAGGCAGCTCGTACGCTCGCCCACTCATCGGGTTCTCGTAAGAGACCAAAAAGATCGAGTTATTGGAATTATCTCGCCAAAGGATCTTTTGCGAACCATTCAGGGCGGATCGGCAGTAGGCCAAGTTGTGGTGGACGAAGTTCGTGCTCTACAAATGGAGTTGGACGACATGCGACGGAACCTCCACGAGATGAACAACTACCTCCAAACTTATGACACCGTTTTTCAATCAGGGATGTTTGGACTCCATTCAATTGATCGATCAGGTCGAATTGTCTTTGCTAACGACCGGCTTCATGACGTTCTTGGCTTTTCGAAGGGTGAGCTGATTGGCAAAACAATCTTTGATATCTATCCATTAGAAATTCACCAACTGGCTCAAGCGGGCTTAAGAAAAGTGATGGAAGATGGGCGGCATACACTGGTGATGTCCAAGATGGTGAAAAAAGACAGGTCACAAATCACTGTCGATTTGGCTTCGGCTGCACTTAAAGATGAAAAGAACCGTTTCATTGGGACCTTTACCATATCGCGAGTCCATGGAACTGACGCTATGAAATTTCCAACGGGAAAAATATTTGAGTCTTCAGATGAAGTGGGTGAATGAGAATGAATCGCAAAGCGCAAATTGTTGTGCTGGCTTCAGGGGCGGGATCCACCTTTGCCGCCATTGCTGACGCCTGTGGTGCGGGTCGATTGGATGCTCAGGTTAGCGCTTTGATTGTAAGTCGAGACAATATCGGAGCGCTTGATGTGGCCAAGCTCCTCAATATTCCGGCTAAAGTCGTTTCATTAAACGAATTTTTAGATCGAGAAAGCTGGGACCAAGCACTCACATTGGAAGTCGCAAAATATAATCCCGAATGGGTTGTGTTGGCAGGGTTTAATCAGCTTTTGGGACATCAATTTTTATGTCGATTTGAGGGTCGAGTGATAAACACTCACCCCTCACTTTTGCCAAAATATGGTGGCAAAGGAATGTACGGGATGCGAGTGCATGGGGCGGTTCTTCAGGCCGGTGACAAAGAGACGGGAATCACCGTGCATTTGGTTACTGCAGACTATGATGAGGGCCCCATTCTTGCGCAGACTAAGGTGCCCGTAGTGAGCGGGGATACTCCAGAGTCATTGGCAGAAAGACTTAAAGCCATTGAGAGAGATTTCTATGTGGCCACATTGCAAGAGTTAGTTTCCAAGTCCAAATCTTAGAGCTTAGATCAAATCAATCCTGTGGCCCCTTGACTCCTGAAGCCGATTCAAAGCCGTGATCGGATCAAGGCTCAAATAGAACTGGTGTGTGCCTGGCGTAAGGCAAAGAACTCGCAGCCGCGCAATTCCATCCTTAAACTGCAGCGGAGCGAGACCGCCCACGGGTCGATCACAACCGAGGTGGACGAGATCATTAAACGATTGATCAAGGGCTCCCGACTCGGCAATGGCGTGCACGTAAATGTCGATCATTTCGCCAACCCGAGCCTCGCCGATCACCTGAAGGTGAAGTCGGGTTGCACGTGGAGGTTGAACTTCGACAACGGCCGTGGCGCTGGTGTCTACGGATTTTGGGTGGAGAGGTGCCGCCACATAAGTCGAACTTAACTGTGGGGATATGGGAAACTGCGGAATGTTACGTGTTGTTTGGACCGGGGGGCTCGGTTGATGCAAATGCATTTGCGTTTGGCCAATCACCTGCGGTGCTGGCTGGATAGAGGGAGCCGGTGGGGGAGTTAAGGCCGTGGGTGTAGGCTTTGCGATGACTGTCTGTATCGAGGGTTTTGGCGGGGGAGTTGACCTTTTTGTCACAGCTTTAGCTGGAGTCGACTTTCTTCGTGAACCCGTGGCCTTGGCTTTAGGGATATGCTTCTGAGTTACGGCCGTAAGCCCGACACTGGCCTTCTCAGTTGTTGAAGCCAAACGCCGTTTATTGAGGGTTTGTTCCATGAGCTTTCGTTCCACAATGGCGCGCGGAGGCCTCAAGGGTGGTGGAAATTCAGGTGTTGTTGTTTGAGGTTTAAAGATTTGAACTTCGGGTGGAGAGATCTGAGGTGTCGGCGGGTAGGCCGTAAAGGTGTCCTGGGGCTCATTTACTTGATAGTGTGAATTCTCAGAAACAAGCGCGGGCAGTCCAGACGCGAATCTCTGGAAATCAATTTCATCATCGGCGGGAGAAGATGCTCCGATTGTCTGTAGCGCGGGCTGCACAACTTTTTGCTTAGGTCCGTGAACCATAAGGAACTCAAGTATGGGAACCCATTCGCCTTTATCTGTAAGATAAACGAAATCGGTAGGGAAAAGCATTTGCCCGTTAAAACGTCGTTCAATTTCTTTGAATTCAAACGGACCGAGTTGTTGACCTTGGTGATCGATAAAAAATCGAACTTGCATAGCCCCCCCTTTCCCCTCAATGAGAGTCCATGAGGCAGGGCCTTGCTACCCGCCTCGGTATGTAAAGATTGAGCAAGGCCGATGCCATGGACCATTTTGAGATTTGAACTGAACTGGGCGGAGCGCCTTTGAAACTTAAGGCAAAATTAAGGTTGTCGAAGCTAGGATTTAGAAAAATTCGTCAAATGACTTTTCGCGACAAAGACTCATGCAATTTTCGTTTAATATGAACCGGTAGTTTTAATCGAATTGAGTATTGCTTTACCCGTTTAGATGGAGTTTGGGGCTCGATTCGTCTCAATATGTAAGATTGGGAATGAGGATCCTCTGGTTTTACGGTTATTGAAGAAGAAGGCACGGCCAGCCGAGGGATTTTCTAGGCTCAAATGTCAGCCGCAATTCCCCAATTCTGTAAAACTGATCAACAATAGCCTCAATGTATCCACAGGAAATTGA
>JAPKGD010000246.1 GCA_026648125.1 Bdellovibrionales bacterium
AAAGCCTGTTTCCGCACCAGTTCTCCGGTGGCCAGCGCCAGCGCATCAATATCGCGCGTGCGCTCGCGACCCGGCCCGAGCTGGTGATCTGCGACGAGCCGGTGTCGGCGCGGCCGATAAAGGTGGCTTTCGCGAGTACGATGTCATTACTGAGCTTGATGGCCAAAAAGTGAAATCTTGGCGCGATGTCCAGAAAATTATAGCTCGAGCACCCATCGGAAAAGAAATGAGCGCTCGAGTATTGCGCAACAACAAAACGGTCAGTCTAAAATTCACTGTTGGCGAACAACCGCGCCAAGATATCGCAAAAGATCAGCCCAGCAAAAAGTATGAGGGTCAAAAAGCGCCCTTTGATTATGGGTTTCGAATAGCAGACTACAACGCACGACTTGCCGAAGAATTTGGCATTCCACCACTTCGTCAAGCGGGCCCCATCGTCATTGAAGTGACTCCGGGTTCCCCGGCTGCTGAATCCGGCTTGAGCGTGGGCGACGTCATCTTGGACGTCAATCGAGTTCGAGTGGTTAAGTCCAAAGACCTCCTTAAGGCTCTCCACGAGGAGCGAAATATCTTACGTGTCCTCAAACGCGACCGCGTCCTCTTGATGGAACTCAAACAATAAAGGTACCTGCTGGGTTTTCCGGGTCATGGTGCATCATCAAAGGGTACCTGCTTGTTTATTGGCCCGCAGCGCGTTGGCTGCGGGCTCACTCTCCAGAGAGTTGACGACTTCTGCCCCTACGGGGTGTGATGTGGAAAATTGGCGCTTTTGGGGGAACTTCGAATGAAATCAATGTTCGCAATCGTTTGCGCTCTTTTGGCGAGCACCGCTTGGGCTAACGAATCCATCGAAATTTCATCCGGTCTAAAGGTTTCCGTATGTAAAGGGCTTGGAACTCCCGATACCACTTGCCTTGACCTTTTTGATGGGCTTCAAAATGCCACCATCCACCTGAATAGGGATCCCAAGGAAGCGGCCATGGTGGGCACCCATCAGGAATTTCAAAAAGTTGGCGACCTTAATATTGAGGCCGTGATCACGGCCTATCATTACGACCATCGCGAAGGACCAACCTATAAGTTCGTCATGAATATAACTTCATGGGTGACGGATGACCCCTCTTCCATCGCTCAGTCTTCGACTGAGATTGATGCCGCAAGTCCCAACAACCTAAACCTTGTCTACCTCTACGGCGATGTTCATGTCTTCGACACTTGGGCTGCCATGCCCACCCTTTACTTAGGAAGGAAGAATTCCGAGCCACCCCCTCCTAAATTTTATTAGGAACGAATAAAAGGCCTCTCCTCGATTAAAGTCCAGACTCAATCCTGCCGTTAAGTCAGCTGAGATGGGCTCACGTCTGTCTCATTTTGAACGGCCACTTCAGGAGCAAGCGACAAAGATACGCAGCTGAAGAGACCAGCGAGGAGAAGAGCCATGAAGATCACCGAAGTTAAAGTGTTCCCGGTCAACGAAGACCGCCTTAAAGCCTATGTTTCAATAACCATTGATAACGCATTTGTAGTGAGAGACCTCAAAATCATCCGCGGAAACGACGGACTCTTTGTGGCTATGCCCTCAAAAAAGCGCAAAGACGGTCAGTTTAAGGATATCGCTCATCCCCTCAACCAAGAAACACGGGATGAAATTGAGCGGGCCGTATTTGAAGCCTATGAAAACGAAGTGCGCTCAATTGGCAGCTCTTTGACTGAAATTAAGCGCGAAGAATACGACTAACATTTTATGTTACCCAAAAAACTTGCAAAGGCCATTCACTGGAAGCCTGAGTTTAGTGTGGGAATTCCTCACATTGATGATGAACACAAAGAGTTGATCGGCCTCATTCAAGCACTGGAAACATTAGCCGGTGCCGCCGACCACGAGACCTTGGAGAGAATTCTCTCTACTCTCTCGGAATACACCAAACGCCACTTTCTTTCTGAAGAAACCATGATGAAGAAAATGGAATACCCCAAGTTGATTGAGCACCGAAATCAGCATCGGGCTTTTATTCACAAAGTCAGTGAGTTTGAAGTTCAGTTTCAGAGCAACAAAGCCGCAGAGTTGAGTGACGAAATCTTGAAGTATTTGTGGACTTGGCTGACCACACACATTTTGGTTCACGACAAAGCCTATGAGGCTTTTCGTAAAGAGCGAAACATCCGGGCCCCGATTTTTTAATCTTGTTTTGCGCCGCATCACCGGAGGGATCTGAGTCATTTCCGTAAGATAGATCGCTGGCTTAGACCTACCATCCCTTGATTTTCACTTGCCTCTTTCGCGCTCTTCAGCGATAAACTTTGGCCTCTTGTATACGTCTGATGGGGTATCGCCAAGTTGGTAAGGCATCAGATTTTGATTCTGACATTCCCAGGTTCGAGTCCTGGTACCCCATCCAATTTTCGCACCTGGAGCGGCCGCAAGTGCGCGAAATTTCTCGAGGCCAAACTCGAGTCGGTTTTGTCCAGGTGGTGCGGGAGATCCGGCGCGAGTCCTGCCACCCCATCCAATTTTCGCGCCTGGAGCGAATGTAAGTAGATGAAAAGACTGAAAGCCGAAACCAGGTCGGTTTTTCCCAGGCAGCGGAGGCGCGAGTGATCCTGAGCCCTCTGAAAATCAAAATCACCGAATCACAAAAGCAAATCGCACAAGCTGCAATCGCAGAGTACAAAAAACGAAATGAGCCACTCATGGGGAGTGAGCCTCCCACTATTGTTGGAGATGCCCTCGTGGCCGACCCGACGGACTTTTTTTGCTTGATGGCCTTTGCATACCGAAATACCGAAACCGAGCTTGAGGCTTTTCGCCTGCGTTCGCTTGGCCTAGCTCAGATCGAAAAGCGACTCGGCAGGAGTACGAAAGAATCAACAAGAACCGCCTACCTGCAACTGATCCAACATGCCCGCAAGACTTTTCCCATTGGCTCGTTAGCTGAATCTAAGCCGGCGGTCCAGAGACGCCCTCGTGAAATCTGAGATTCTTGAAGTTTCAGAAGTCTGTCCCGACACAGATAGCGCTATTCGCGTGATCCTAATGAAGTGCAATGACCACTTTGAAATCGTCACAGAGACTAAGGAACGGATTGGTGTGGCCTTCGAATTTATTGAAACTGGTAGACAAACAGTTCGTGACGAAAAATCTGCTCGCGCTCAGTTCCAACTAACAGTTGATCAAATTGCCTCTCTAGACTCCCTGGAGTAAGACAACCTCAGCCCAAACACTTATGAGACATGCCTGGCATCTGATCGAGTGACCAGATCTAATACATTCAACGGACCTTCAATTAAATATCCTGTAGCATCAAAAAATGCGATTGTACCCGTACAAGGTGCTGGAAAAGTAAAATCCCAGGTTCCCGGATTCCGCTCGATCACAAGATTTACCTCACCGATCGTCTTCGTCAGGCCAGCATAAAAGACACCGATTCGATCTTTAATTTTCTGACAGGGATCACACGTATAGCTATCCACCGGCACCAAGGGACCCCCAGCTATTTTTCCAAATGTGGTGTAATGCACTAACTCCGCATCCACTAAGTCGTCGTGCAGTCTTACCCCCATCGCCTTGTAAAGGCGATTCACGAGGTCTTTACCGAACTGCTTAATTCGTTGGTGTCTATTCTCGTTTGACCAGCGCCACTGAATTGTCCTGAACATACAGACATCCATTCCTTCAGAAATTCGTTTCGCAGCATCCAGCCAAAGCCATGGATGATACGTGGTGGCCTGATTGCGTTTCAGGGGAAGCTTCTGAACAAATTCAATTGCCAAACAGTGAATGAGAATGGCCCGATTCTCGGGTCGCGAATATCGGCTAGTGGCTATATCCCAATGGCCTTTCGCTTGGCGACGAACATATGCTTCTCGATGTCTTAAAGTTTCTGCAATGTGAGCATTCGACAGCCGGAGGTGTCCATCAAAGTAAGCATAGGCATGATTAAAGACCCGTACAGCTAAATCCATTGCGGCTTCCAATGTTGTAATTGGCCTGTCGCCAACCATCCCCAGCGGAAGCTCTGGTGGCTCGATCGTGATTCCAAGATACTCGAGGAATGAAAAGGGTGAAACAAAAAGGGACATTTCACGCGGAGATATTCCCCTGTAGCGAGTCGCCAAATGGGCATTTGCCCTGTCGAAAAAAGCTTCCTGCTCGACAAAGTTCCTAAAAAAATTTGTATCCAAGAGAAGTGTCGGCATACCCCAATAATATTCAGAATCTTGTCTTCAAG
>JAPKGD010000247.1 GCA_026648125.1 Bdellovibrionales bacterium
GCTTCTTTTTCTAGATGATGACATTCAAGTGCCACCCTCTTTCTTAAGTAATTTTTTGGAGCTTTTGGATAGACATCCTGAGGCCTCAATTCTTGGTGGTCCTAATTTGACCCCAGAAGAATCATCTCGATTTCAGAGAGTTCAAGGTCAAGTTTTGGCAAGCCCTTTGGCGACGGGAGTGTTCTTTGCTCGATACTCAAACCTAAAGGAACATCAGACGATGCGAACCTGGGGTTTTACGCTATGTAATCTCTTCGCCAAGCGATCGGACTTGATTCGGTTTTCATCTCGACTACAGGGGGGAGAAGAGATTGACCTCCTGCTTGAATTGCGCAAAGCCGGTGCTCTCTTTTTCTATAGTCCAAAACTTTTTGTGTTTCATGAGAGGCGTTCAAACTGGATAGGGCTTTCGCAACAAATCAGGAAGTATGGAATGGGTCGTGGACAGGCGCTCAAGAATCATTGGGGATTAACAACATTGCTCTTTGGATTCTTCACAGTCTTAAGCATATCTGGCATATTGATAAAGATGGGTCCGGCCATTTTTGTCCTACTGTACCTTGTAATGGTCTTGGGAAATTCATTGTTTGTTGCTCGTAGAGACCCCAGAGACATTCTTATGAGTGCGGGTCTTCAATTAGTTATACATGTATCCTATTTTTGGGGCTTGGTTTTGGAAATCTGTCGATTGGAGTTTGGTCTAAGGGGTAGGGCT
Source organism: Bdellovibrionales bacterium (assembly GCA_026648125.1). Lineage (GTDB taxonomy): Bacteria > Bdellovibrionota > Bdellovibrionia > Bdellovibrionales > UBA1609 > JAIBAM01. The sequence continues at coordinate 716 of JAPKGD010000247.1, forward strand.
CAGACGAGGGGCGCCGCTCTTGTGCGCCCCCCTTCGATTAAAATTGGCGAGATCTGAGGGATGGGAAAGGCTATTTTGATATCAGGAAGATTGGTCCGGTAGAATATGAACGTTCTGGTTACTGGTGGCGCGGGCTACATTGGAAGTCAAACTTGTAAGGTTCTCGCGGAATCGAAGCATTATCCCGTTGTTGTAGATTCATTGGAGTTGGGAAGATCTGAGGTCGTTCGGTGGGGGCCACTCTACAAACTTGATGTCCGTGATACAGCGAGTTTAAGAGAGGTTCTGATCAAAGAGCGGATTGAAGCTATTATACATTTGGCAGCCTATTCTCGAGTTGAAGAATCTATATTTAATCCGAGAAAATATCTAGACAACAATGTTAGAGGAACCTTATCGATTTTATCTGCAATCGTTGGGACGGGAGTTCGAAATCTCCTCTTTTCAAGCTCCTGTGCGGTATACGGGAGCCCGGCGGAGTCAGTCATTGATGAAAAGATGGATTGTTGTCCCGTGAATCCCTATGGCGTTTCTAAAGTGATGGCAGAAAATCTTCTTAAGGTAGCCAGTGAGCAACTGGGTCTGTCGGTGATGTCCTTGAGGTACTTCAATGCAGCAGGATTGGATGCAGAAGCAACTCCTGGCGGACTAAACCAGGTGGAAACACGGTTAATTCCATTAGTGATTAGGTCTTCCCTCGAGGCAAATTCAAAGTTTTTGATCAATGGATCTGATTATTTGACTCATGATGGAACCTGCATTCGTGATTACATTCACATCAAAGACCTAGGACAGGCGCATTTGAGGGCCTTAGAGCAAATATCAGAGAGTTCGCCAGGATACTCCGTTTTTAATCTAGGTTCCGGGATAGGGACTTCGGTGCTTCAAGTGATTTCTGAGGTCGAATCCGCGGTTGGTCGAAAAATTAGTGTTGAATTCGGACCGCGGCGGTTGGGTGATGCGCCCGAGTTGATCGCTAACTGGACTTCATTTTCCAAATTGACTGGATGGAGACCGAATCATTCGAATTTGACTGAGATCGTTAGGTCCTACCTGATAGGTGAAACACTAAATCAGAAGAGCTGTTTTGAATTCAGACCATCTGGAGATGCGCTTCATGAGATTTCACTTCATTCCAGTGGTCGGGGTGGCTTGGAGATGAAATTGCGCGAAAATCAAGGAAACGCGTCCTCAGGAGATCTCGTAAGTGTCCGATAGCAGCCCAGTTGCTTTGTCCTTTCCTAATTGAGTAAGGAGAATAGTGAATCGTAACGGGCACTTCGACAAAGTCTAAACCCTGCTGTTTGATTTTCCATAGGATCTCAGTTGCATGAGCCATTCGAGGCTGTTCTAGATTGAGTCCAACTGCGGTTTTGATTTCAATGCACCTTAGTCCATTGTGGACATCGGTAAATGGAATCCCAAAAGTCCACCGCGTAGCAATCACTCCTGCCTTTAAAATAATTCGTCGCAAGAAGGGGATTTGGCGAGCTGAAGTATGATCTTTAAACCTGCTTCCTAGCGCGATCTTTGCCCGCCCATTGATTATGGGCTCGGAGATTTTATTTATATCATTTGGATCATGTTGCCCATCGGCATCAAAGGTAACAATGGCTCTGGCACCATGTCTCTCCGCGATCTGAATTCCGGTCAGTAAAGCCGCGCCCTGGCCTCGATTTTTTGAGTGTCGGTAATAGTATACGCTGGTGCCCAAGATCTGAGCGTGGGTTTGATCTGTTGATCCATCATCAATGACCAACACGGATACATCGGGGCAAACAGCCCTTAAAGCCTGTAAAGTCGCTCTTATGGTTCTTTCTTCATTATAGGTAGGAACAATCACCCACATTTTGTGATTCAACAAATTCATTGTCATTCCACGAGGGCCTTTCTAAATTTATCAAATCATGTGTGGCATATTCGGAGTGATTTCCGCCAATTCCAATACTGTTAATCCAAAACTAGTTAAGAAAATATTTTCGCGACTGGCAAAACGCTCCGAGTCGAGGGGCTCGGATGCCTCGGGTTTGATCTGCTGGAATTTTGAGGGAAAGAATCAGCCTTGGCTATTGAAGGCTCCAGTAGCGATGAATTCGCTCCTTGAGAGTTCCGAAGCTCGCCATGTTCTAAAAAGTTGGTCTGGCTTGGGGTTGGCCATGGGTCATGCGCGACTTGCAACCTCGGGTAGTCCATTGCGAGCGGAGAACAACCAGCCCCTTCATTGCGGGGAAATATTGGGCATTCACAATGGAATCATCTTAAATGCTGCCGAGCTTTGGTCTACGAGAATACGGCGAAGTGCTGTTGGGGACGTGGATTCCGAAGCCCTGTTTGCAATGATTGACGAAAATTTATCAAGTTCAAGCGAACTATCCAAAGCGGTTGCTTTAGCCCTAGAGAATATCGTCGGTACAGTGAATGCCGCAATTTTTCACCCGATGACACCAGAACTCATCCTGGTGACGAATCATGGATCTCTCTACCTCGTTCAATCTGAAGATCTCGGCATTGCGGCCTTTGCTTCAGAATACATGGCTCTCGTCGAAGTTATTGGACTGAGTCCAGCACTTGCGAATTCTAAAGTCACACAACTTACTCCGCAAACTTCTTGGCGCTTCCGTTGGAGGGATAGCCCGCCGAACTCATTAGAATTAGAGTCCCTGCGGCTATCGCCAACCCGGAAGATCCCGGGGTCTCGAGGAATACTAAAAAATGCGAGAAGCTCATCTCAGTTGACTGGCTCCAGCGGAGCACTTGGACTCGATCGAACCGCAACAAGACGTGTCAACAGCATCGAATTAATTCGCCGATGTACCAAATGTATTCTGCCGGAGACGATTCCATTTATTGATTTTGATGACCTGGGTGTATGCAATTTTTGTCGGGACTATCAATCACCCAGATTGTTGGGCCGAAGTGCGCTTGACGACAAAGTGTGCCAGACGATGAGGCGCTGTGATCATGGCAAGGATTCAATTGTTGCCTTTAGCGGCGGCCGAGACAGCTCTTACGCACTACATTTTGCGAAAAGAGAATTAGGATTGAATCCCATTGCCTACTCATATGATTGGGGGTTGGTGACTGATGTGGCGAGGAGAAATATCTCGAGGCTTTGTTATGAATTGGAAGTTGAACACATCGTGGTCTCGGCAGACCACCGTCACAAACTCCAAAATGTCAGACTAAATGTCTTGGCTTGGCTGAAAAAGCCGCATCTTGGAATGATCCCTCTGTTCATGGCCGGAGATAAGCCGTTTTTTTACCATTCCCATCGGCTTAAGAAGGAGTTGAGGATTGATCTCGATTTGTTCGCAATAAATCCATATGAAAATGCCCATTTCAAAGAGGATTTTACGGGAATTCAATTTTGGAATGCAAATAGCATTAATGGAAGTGAAGGTCAGGAAATTGAACTTCGCCGAAAATTAGATTTGCTAGGGTTCTATGGCCGCAACTTTCTTACAAATAAGAGCTATTTAAACCGATCTTTACTCGATACCTTTATTGGCT
>JAPKGD010000248.1 GCA_026648125.1 Bdellovibrionales bacterium
AGAAATGTGCTTTTGGGGAGCAAAAATTTTGCACTACCGATCAGTGGAATTAGCGCACACCATGAATGTTCCTCTCTCCCTTCGATTTTATCAAGATCATGAACGCGGCACGATTGTCCGCTCTGAGGTAACTATGTTTGAAAATCAAAAAGTACTCGCCGTAAATTCACACCAAGAGATACATCACCTTGAAGTCTCAGACGTGAGCGGAATGGATGAGGGCTGGAAACATCTCACTGAACTTTTGAACAAAGGCCGCCTCGCCTGGCCACAGATTCTTGCTGCGACGATTGAAGGAAACACTCTTCGCGCGATGTACACTTCAGATTCAGAACATCTAGTGGCTCTTCGCAGAGCCATCGATGGACAAAATAAAATTCGCGTTCATCGCCCACCCTTAAGCTCTGTCACGGTGACGTGCCATGGAGCTGTGGCAAGTGACTTACTTGCTAAGGCCACGCAAGCATTGGCCCAAGCACAGATTGAGGTACAAAAAACCGTGATCAGCCCCATGAGTGTAAGTCTCATGGTGGAGCCAAGCAAAAGATCTGAAGCGGTACACCAGCTTCATGCGCAGTTTATTGGTTGAGGCTTGATTTTATTATTCAAAGACTTCGATGGCAAAGAGCCGTGAGCTTACGTTCGCCCTGACTAAATTCAGCGCGCGCCGTTCCTGTAGAGTCATATCCTACTGTCAGGTCCACAACTCTCGCTTTAAGTATATGCGCGGCTTCGTCTTTTATTTTTGCATCGACATTCTCAACAAGCCTTTTCAGGTCTCCAACAAGATCCGTCGGCACAAAGTGAGCCAAACGAAAGTGCACCTGGTGAGAATTTCCCAAGTCATTAATCATCACATCAAAGACATCAAAAAACGGGTCCTCCAAAGAAATGATGAGAAAGCCGGCCTGAGATCGTTCAAGTTTTACGGCCTCACCGTTGACCGCCGCCGTGCAATTGCTGGAGGTCTCTCCTTCGCTGGCGAGAGCGAATGGGGAGAACAAAGAAATAGCTGCAAAAAGTAGTGCTCTTAATGTCTTCATGGTGAACCCCTCATATGAATTCACATTGCAGCATAGCTTGGGCCCAAAAAGCAAAAGGCCCGCGGATTTCCTGCGAGCCTTTTCTGCCGAGATAAATTGAATTTCGTCCTTTAGTGCTTTTTCTTTTCCGGCTTTGCTGGAGCCTCAGGTCTTGCTGCTTCTGGCTTAGCTGCCTCTGCCGCCTTTCCTGCCAACTCTTTCGCCGCCTCGGTCGCCTTCGCGCTGCCCGGGGTTTTAATATTGTAGGCTTGGAGAATTTTAGCTCGAAGTTCAACCATCGCCGCGGGATTTTCCTTTAAGTAGTTCTTGGCCTGATCTCGTCCTTGCCCCATACGCTCACCTTTGTAGCTGTACCAAGCTCCAGACTTTTCAATGAGGTCCTTTTTAACCCCCAGATCCAACACATCGCCTTCCGCCGAAATGCCTTCACCGTACATAAGGTCAAATTCCACCTTGGCGAAAGGTGGCGCCATTTTATTCTTCACCACTTTAACGGCCGTGCGGTTACCCACAACCTCTTCGCCATTCTGAATCGCGCCAACGCGGCGGACATCCAAACGAACAGAAGAGTAAAACTTAAGAGCGTTTCCGCCTGTGGTCGTCTCTGGGTTTCCAAACATCACGCCAATCTTCATACGAATCTGGTTGATGAAAATAACCAAAGTTTGTGACCGGCTAATCGCGGCGGTGAGTTTTCGCAAGGCTTGTGACATCAAGCGAGCCTGAAGCCCCATGTGGCTATCGCCCATTTCGCCTTCGATCTCAGCTCGAGGAGTCAATGCCGCCACCGAGTCCACAACCAACACATCGACCGCACCTGAACGCACCAAGGTCTCAGCAATCTCGAGAGCTTGCTCACCGGTGTCGGGTTGCGAGATCAACATGTCGTCGACTTTCACCCCGAGCTTTCGGCCATAGGTCACATCCAGGGCATGCTCCGCATCCACAAATGCAGCTGTACCGCCGGCCTTTTGCGCCTGAGCGATTGTCGACAGCGCCAAAGTCGTCTTACCTGAACTTTCTGGCCCATAGATTTCAACAATACGACCCTTAGGCAAACCACCAATGCCCAAGCCAATATCCAAACTGAGCGCACCCGTGGAAATCACCGGTGTGTCGTCATTGAGGGTTTTGCCGCCCCCCAACTTCATAATGGAGCCTTTACCGAACTGCTTCTCAATTGACGTGATCGCCAACTCCAACGCCTTAGCTTTATCGCTATTGGGAGTTACATTGCTCATAACTTTTTCTCCTTATCGGTTAGACCCATTCCTGACCCATGCCTATCTGAGCGCACTTAACAGCAAATCGAAAGCAAAAATCGCAGACTGATGCTGAATTTCATGACGCTCCATGCGCGAGTCAAAATGGTGAGTGAGGGCCCTTTCAAAACCGGGACCGGAGACGGCAAAGCACACCGTTCCTACCGGCTTTTCGACACTTCCGCCGCCCGGACCGGCCACGCCAGTTATTGCCACCGACCAATGGCAATGCAGAGCATCTCTGGCTCCCCGCGCCATCGCCATCGCAACTGGTTCGCTGACCTCTCCAAGGGCTAAAATCGTCGACTCCTTGACCTGCAATAGTCCCACTTTGATGGACCGACCGTACGACACCACAGCGCCTTGATAGATTTCAGAGACCCCGGGTGCCATGGTGATCCAACTCGAAAGCAAACCGCCAGTGCAGCTTTCTGCTAAACCCAGCCTCCAACCTCGCGCACGAAACAATGGGATCAATTCATTTAATTTGGATTCAATGGGATTTTTCATGAAGCCAATTGATATCCCAGCCAAGCCGTCTGCACAAACACGATCTGCATAACAAAATTTGTGATGATTCCCGCCGCAATATCGTCCGCGACCACTCCAATACCGCCCTTTATCTTTTGATCAATCCACGACAGCGGTGGTGGCTTGAGGGCGTCCAAAATCCGAAACATGACAAAGGCCCCCAACCAGGCCTGCCAGGTGAGTGGTAGCCAAGTCATGGCAATGGTAAAGCCCGCCACTTCATCGATGACGACTTCGCTTCGATCATGACCTTCAAGTTGGCGCTCATAAAATTCCGCCACCAACGTCGCAAAGAGCATGAAAAGACCCGCTCCCACCATGTAACCGATGGGGCTCAATAGATTTAAAAAAAGCACGACGGGAATTCCGCCGAGTGTTCCCCAAGTTCCCGGAGCGGGCTTCAGGTGACCCAGACGAAACCAGGTGGCTAAGAGTTCAATTGCGACTTTCATGTACTCATGTCTTTTCCTGGCCCTTGGGCTGGAGTCAAAGGCTTATCAATGAACAAATTCCCTTCGGCGCAGCGCTTCTCGACCAAAGCCGATTGGGCGCTAGGCGCAACGCACCGATAAGTTAAGCGCATATGACTCCATCTCTTGAAGAGCTATTAAAAATGGCCCTACAAAAGGGCGCCAGCGATTTACACCTCAAAGCAGGTGTAATCCCTGTGATTCGACGGCATGGCCACCTCAGGCCCTTGGCGCCGAATCTGCCCACACTTTCTGGCCAACAGATGGAGAGTATGGCTTTAGCGCTCATGGACGAACGACACCGAGAGACCTTCTTTCAGTATCGCGAAGTGGACTTGAGTTTTGGTATCTCGGGCCTCGGACGCTTTCGCGTTAATATATTCCAACAGCGCGGCACAATGCGCATCGTGATTCGAAACATTCCCTACACTGTGCCCTCTCTTGATGAATTGAATCTCCCACCCATAGTCAAAAAGATTGCCACCCTCGAGCGCGGCCTAGTTCTCGTCACCGGTGCCACCGGATCGGGAAAGTCCACAACTTTGGCTGGAATCGTAGACCATATCAATCGCAATTCGAATGTGCACATTCTCACCATCGAAGACCCCATTGAGTACTTAATCAGAGATCGAAAGAGTATTATCACTCAACGAGAGATTGGTACAGACTCCACCTCTTACGGCCGAGCTCTGCGAGCGGCGCTACGGCAAGACCCCGATGTGATATTTATCGGAGAAATGCGCGACCGAGAAACCATTGAAACCGCTCTCATTGCCGCAGAAACCGGCCATTTGGTTCTTAGCACCCTTCACACCTTGGACGCCGTTGAAACAGTTAATCGCATTGTGGCCGCCTTCGAAGTTCACCAACAAGATCAAATACGCATGCAGCTCGCCTCAGTTCTTA
>JAPKGD010000249.1 GCA_026648125.1 Bdellovibrionales bacterium
CTCGTAAAAATGGATGGGCTTATAAAAGGTGTTGCTCCAACTCTTGTGAGAGTGCCAAGAGCTGAGTCAAATGTGAACTTCTCAATTGTGTTAAACGTCGAACTTCCCGCCGAAATAAGCACCGAACCGTCTGTCATCTCCGCCAAATGGGTAATACCTTGAAGCACGCTCGTGTTGTTATAAGCAAGGGTGGCTCCGCTCACGGTAGTCGACGTAACGGTATAAGAATAAATTTGGTGAATGACCCCCGTGTTATTGCCATAGCCCACTAGGAGCTTGCCTGATGAGTGCATTAACAAACTGGTAGGATAGTGATTTGCTGTCGGACCATCCTGAGCGGTAACACAGTCTCCAGCTACCGCGTAACCCGTGGACTTGATGAGGTTAAACTGGTTATTTGGAGAGGCCGCCGCATGTGCCATAATAATAACGTCACTGGGCCCAATGGCAATTTTAGGAATCAGCGTGGTGGACGTAGCACACGGTGCCGCAGGCGCACTGATAAAGGGATTGGCTCCGGAAGTCACACGACTTAAGGCAGAACTAAATTTTTCAATAGCGGTGCCCTTGCTCACCAAGAGCCCTCCGTCACTCGTACCCACCATCGCGCGCACCGCCGCGTTCAGGGCGGTTCCATTGGTGAGATAGGTCGAATATCCCGACCCATCCTTAGAAACGCTTTCGATTCTCCGGCCAGAGGTGTTTTCGACTAATACCAACAATGTTGACTCATCATAATCAACCAATTCAATGGGCGTGTCGCCCGGACTCGAAGTGTAATCACGAACGACTCGCTCAAAAGAGCCATCTTCCAAATATCGAACGATGGCATTGACGGGCGTGGCTGTCGTAACGCCATTTCCGGCATAGGTGGTGCCGCTCGCCACATAAATAAACGGACCCGATGGTGCCGAAGCAGTGCTCGCGGAGCTCTCATCCGTTCCTGGCTGAGTGCACCCAATTGAAATCCCTAAAGCAAATAGGACCGGCATCCAGACCATCAAAGAACTTCTGATTCTCACCACCCCACCCCCAAAGCCATTCTTAAGGCATCTAATCCAAATTGGCTCTGCCCCGCCAACTTTGCACTACTCGTGCGCGATTGAATCTCGCCCCAAAGCAGAAATTTTTGCCCTTTGTTTCGCTTGAATTCCATTTCAATTCCAGCTCCAACTTCATAACCCAAGGAAAGGGCCTTCTCTGAATTTTTCAGCTCCGCGAGGGAGGTGCTCGTAAAGCTTAGGCTCGCAAATCCAACCAAACCCGCCCCTGTGATATATGGAGTAATCATGGAGCCAGGAAAGAGTCCGACTTTAAAGCCAACGGCGGCCTCTCCATGAATCAATTCGTAGTTGAGGCTTCGCTCTGTGCCCCCGTCATCAAAATAGGCGCTGGTGGCTGAGTACTCCCCTCGAACCTTGCCGAGAAGAGAAAAGGTTTTTCTCCCCCGTTCGGTGATGACCTCACCACCAAAGCCCTTTTTGCCACCGAGCGATTTGGTTTTTTCGCCGCTATAATTCAAAATGGAAAATCCCAGCTTGGTGGAAGACTTGCCCCAAAAAGATCCGGCCGGAGTAATGGCTGCGCCAAAAGCAAAGCTGAGCTGTGAAGCCAAGGCTATCGCCAAAGTGATAAACACTCGCCCGTACAGCGGAATTTCGAAGCTTGAATGGTTTAGGTGCCTTGCTCTGTCCATCTATATATGTATCGGAATAGGGCGAATGAAAGTTTCCAAATTTTTAATTTAGCGGATTAGATTTCGCTTCTTCTAGACGGAAGTCAAATAGGAGAACCCGACTTAAGAATTGGAGGTCCGGCGAAAAAAACCCTGGGGCGCGTGGGGCGGCCCCAGGGCGGGCTTAAGAGTAGGTCTGTGGGCGATCTACTCCAAAACTAAAAACTTCGAACCATTTGCATCGCGATACAAAGGATCCTCAATCATTGAGTTCCAATATTCTCAATTTGGGATCCGATCGCATTACTGCGATCGGCCCCGCATAACCTTTTGATTAACTAATGAGGCGAACTGCTGCGCCACCGTTTTGGTTGGCCTGAGCCAATACCGCCACCGAAGCGTTTTGCAGAATTTGCGCCGATGTCATTTCTGACGACTCGTACGCAATGTCCGCGTCTGAGATTCTCGACTTCGCTGCTGAGAGATTCTCATAAGCATTGTCGAGGTTGTTTGTGGTCATTTGTAATCGGCTTTGCACGGCACCAAAGTCGGCGCGCATCTTACCGATTTTTACGAGAGCTTCATCCACTGCCGTAAGTGTGTCTCGAGCTGAGTCTTTGTCAGCCACACCGACTCCATCAATGCCTAAAGCATCATTGGTTGCATCGGCTTCCATTTTATAACGAATAACGTTTTGGTCTTCGTCAGCAAATGGGCCTACATGGTATTCAAACTCACCGCCATTTCCATCAAGTAGAGTTCGGTTACCAAATCGGGTGGACTTCGCAATTCGATCTGATTCTGCGCGGAGCTGCTGAGCTTCTTGATCCAAAAACTCTCGCTCAACATCGCTCACCGTATCTGACGCGGCTTGCACGCCGAGTTCACGCATACGAATCAAGATGTTATTGATTTCATTGAGTCCGCCCTCGCTGACTTGAATCAAAGACTGCGCATTGAACGAATTGTTCCGCGCCATCTTGATACCAACCAACTGGCCTTTGATATTCTCCGAGATCGCAAGACCGGCGGCATCGTCCGCGGCCTTTACGATTCTCGATCCTGAAGCCAACGCTTGCTGCGCGTGCTCCAGTCTCGCTTGCTGCTTAGACAATACTCGCTGCGCTCCAATTGAGGCAACGTTAGTACTGATTCTTAAGCCCATAGAACCTCCAACGCTCTTCCTCATCCATGTGGTAACCGCCACGTGCGCCGCCCACAGTAAACTCGAGGCAAAGGGCACACACGACGGGACATCCCAGTCGGGTTAATATTTTGGTTGGAGATTGCTCAAACATCGAGGGGGTGACTGTCCCCTCAGCGTTTGAGACTTTTCAGATCCTTCCCACTTACAGTGACTGCTGAAATGGTTTGGTCCTGAGGTGCTCCAACGTGTTCGCATTTCTTCTCGGCTTTGGTCTGGGTTCCTTTAGACCTAGGTCTAGTCTAGTTTATGACGCGAAACGTCTAGTGCTGGTATTGAATGAACTATTCAAATAAAAAATATTTTATAGACGCTATGCGTCTTGAGGCAAATGAGGATTCAAAATGAATCAATCAATAAAAAAGGGCGATCCTTTCTTCCGTAAAAGGACCGCCAAAGCCCGCCCTGAATGGTTCATGCGAGGCAAACTATTTCACTTTATCCAATGAGTTTAGCAACCCGAGAGGTGTTGAGATTGGCCTGAGCCAACACCGCTATTCCCGAATCTTGAATAATTTGGCTCTGTGCGAGTTTGGTAACTTCCTCGGCAATGTCGGCATCCACAATTTGCGAACGTGCAGCTGCGATATTCTCGCCCTGAACAGCTAAGTTATCGATGGCAAACTGCAAACGAGATTGCATAGCGCCAAATCCGGCGCGAATTCCCGCGACTTTACTCAAAGCTCCATCAAGCTCAGAAAGAACATCAAGGGCATCATCTTGGTCGTCAATCGAAAGCCCCGATATTCCAACTTCGCCTCCCGTCGTATCCGCATCGAGCTTAAATTTGACTGTGTTCTCGTCTCCCTTGTATGCACCAACCTGAAACTGAAATTCCTCTCCTGAACCGGTGAGTAATTGCTTATTTCCGAAGCGAGTGGATCGAGCAATACGATCGAATTCCGAGGAGAGCTGTTGAAATTCGTTATTCAAATATCCGCGCTCTTCATCGCCCACGGTATCACTCGCCGAATACACCGCGAGTTCTCTCATCCGCACCAGAATATTATTCTGCTCGTTGAGGCCGCCTTCCGCCGTCTGCAACAGCGATGTGGCTGTCTCCGCATTAAACTTGGCTTGTTTGATTCCACTGAGTTGACCCCGCAAACCTTCGGAGATGGCGAAGCCAGCGGCGTCGTCTCCGGCACGATTGATGCGAGAGCCTGAAGCAAGGGCTCGAAGTGATTTTTCGGTATCTCGTTGGGCCACGGACAGCGCACCTGGTAGGTCGGCAACCGGGCAGCGAACTTGCCATCGGCGGTCTGCATGGCGCGGATGTCGATGTGGCTGCCGCGGTTGAGAATCTCGGCGATGGTGCTGCCGTCGGCGAAGC
>JAPKGD010000025.1 GCA_026648125.1 Bdellovibrionales bacterium
GAGTACTTTACGTCCTTTTTCAGAGCGTCGAAATTTTTGGTGAACATGACGTCTTTGCCGGGAATATCAAAAATGATCCAAGCTTCCGGATCAAGTTGCTTGAGCTCGGCTTTTAACCACTCAACCGCTTTGCTAGCCTCGGCCACAAGTTCTTTGCGGTGCTCTTCGCTACGAACAAGAGTGGATTTGAGTGGAGCAATTTTAACCTGTGCCGGTGGAATCCGTCGGGCCAACATTTCGCAAAGCTCGTGAATCATGGGATGCATGATTCGCCCAGCCAAGTATTCGTGAAGCTTCGCCATAAAGTAAGAGTCGTTAAAAGTGAAATATTCACTTGGATTTTGACTGACCTTATCCATGAGATGTTCAAAGGAATAGGCAAAGCCATTTTCTAGAAAGTATTGATTAATTTTGGCAGCGAGCAGATCAAATTTGTAGCCGGTTCCATCGTTTATGATCTGAGAGTACCAAAAGTAGCGGCTAATTAAAAAGGCATCTGCAAGGTTGAGTCCGTCTTCTTGTATGGCCAGCACTTCTTGCCCGCCATCTTCGGCCACGGTGAGATTTCTCACCAACATGTCGATGTCATAAACGCCAAGCTTAACGCCGGTGTGATGAGCGTCGCGAATGAGATAGTCCATGCGATCGGCGTCCACATCGGAGTGCATAAGTTGATTGGCGAGCAGATTTTTCGATTTTCCCGCCACAACTTTTGCAAGTTCTTCGGGATCAATACCTTCTTCTTCAAGGATTTGTGTAATGCCGCCTTCAAAGCGCGTATTCAAAATAATGTGACTGCCCAAGGTTTCGTGATTGGCGTTGTACTTGCTGGTCTTGCCATGGGCTTGTTGCTGGCGAAAATGGTCGATGTAGGCGAGTTCAATGGAATGTGAGAAGGGGAAGGTGCCTATGTCGTGAAGCATGGCCGCAAGGCGCATCATGCGGTGAAAGGTGGTCTTCTCATCGCGTGCGGCGGGGTTAAAGAGGTGACCCTCAGGAGCGGCTCGGCCAATTGCCTTCAATATCCGATCCATGACATGCAGAACTCCTAGGGCATGAGCGTGGCGGGTGTGGGTGGCACCAGGAAAGATGTAAAAGCTAAAGCCGAGCTGCCTGATCCAACGCAGTCGCTGATAATAGAGCGTCTCAAGAATGCGAGTTTCCACTCGGTTGAGCGTGATGTACCCGTGAATGTTATCAAAGATGACTTTCTTAAACTCTTTGGCCATCCCTCTAAGTATGACTGAGGTGTGCGGCTTACCCTATTCATCAATGGTCTAGATTTGCTTGAGTCTCAGGGCCTTTTGCAGCTGGGCTCATTTACGCACCAGGTGTTAAAATGGGCTACAATTTGACACCAACTATGTCGCGTAAGCCCTTGAAATCACAGGGGCTACCAGGGGCCTTTTATGGGCACAGAGCTTGCTCATTCCGCCCTGAACGCGAGACGCCGGAAAATTGAGGTCATCGACCAAGGACTTTGCTCGAAGTTTGATGTGTGTCGGTAGATTCGTTGTATGAGGATGAATTTTTTAATCAACTTATCGACGAATCAGGAGAGAAAGCTCTTCGCGACCTCATCGGTCTTAACTGAAGGTCGCGGAATTTAAACAAAGTTTTTCGGCTCAAGAATTGCGCTCTTGCCGAAGGATGGGTTCAGGTCAAATGAGTGGATTGAGTTTCTGGCATTCGAGCGCACGGTGGGGGAAAATTCTCGTCCTTATCGGAATAATTTCGACGCCAGCGTTTGCGGCCTTGTCGCCCAGTCCATCAAGAATCTGCGCGGCACTTTTGATCGGTCAAAAGGCCCTTGGCGCTCAGACTCACGGACTTAAGCGGCGAAGTCTCAATAGCATAGAGGTTTTGCGCCAACACCTCGAAGGCGCTCAAGAATCCCAGTTTCAGCCGGAGATTCATTCCGGAAAAGCTTGGCAAGCTCCCAATTCTGTTTGGGGCCGCGGCAATTTGACTCGCAAAGAGACTATTGAACAATTGGTCGGTATCCAAAAATATGCGCAAATGTCCGAGGCGGAAGGGGCAGAAGCTGGGGAGAAGTGGGTGCTCGATGCTTTTACCTTATTCGGTGAGGCTGAGATCATACCTTTCTTGCAGGCCCTAAACACTGAGGCGATGAGCCGAACTCAAGAAGAACTTGGCGCTGAGATCTTAGTTCGCTTCTTTCCTGTGGCGATGACCTTGGCCGGCATAGGTCTCTTAACGTTTGGGCCAGATGACTTCTTCACCCGATTTTCTGGTTATGCATTGAGTTCCTATTGGATCAAATTGGACTCCTCACTTCACCGGAATTGGACGGCTCGACGAGACTTTCAAAAAATGCTGTCAACAATGCAAGAACTCAGTGCTCCAAATGGTCGAGGGGGTTGGGCCATGTACTCAGTAAACGCGAAACTCACGGAGCCGCTTTTGCAGGCGATTGATCAATCAGCTCCGAAAGAGTTGATCAAGTATCACCTCGTCGATCAAGTCTTTGAAGATTCGGAATCGAATTCTAGAATTCACTTTGGTTTCTCAGAGGCGAATTTTAAGTGGGTGGGGGTTGACTTAATTTTGGATCATCGGGGTGAGAGCCCTGAGCTACATGTAGTGATCCGGCGAAGCGAAAAGCGTCCGATCCTTCCCAAGGTCAAGAAGTTAAAAAGAGAAGATTCCTCTCAAGCTGGCTCCTTGTCTCCCGAGTTTCAACCGGGCTACGTCCCCATTCGAAATTAAAAAAAATTAAAATACTTAGGGCTTAGTGAGAAAGTCCCACAGGTACGTGTTGGCCTTAAAGTCTTGCAAGGGAATGTCACTCTTGGCGGATTGGGAGCGTACACCGCCCGGCCAGGAGTGACCGCCGCCGTACACTACTTCTTGATCCGCATCATACACATCTTGGGGATCTGAAACACATAAGGTCACTGGAGCGCTCGCTTTGGATGGATTAAGAGGGGTAGAGTACTTGGTGCAGGTGGTTGAGGCACTTACCTTTGTGCTTACCCCTTGATCTGAAACATTGTTGCGTATGCGCCAATCAGCTGTGCTGGAAAGTACCGGGTAGAAATCGGTACTCGATAAACCGTTCCCTGGGCCGCCATCAAAAGGGTAATTGCGGTCGTTCTTTGCGTGGATGTGTAGAACGGGCACGGGTTTTGAGGGATTACAGGAAAAATATTGGTTGCCGCTCTTATCAAATTCTCCAGACCCACCACCGACGGCTGCGATTCCAAAAACGCGATCACTCAGATCGCAAGCTAGACGATGAGACATTATCGCTCCATTTGAAAAGCCCGTTGAAAATACCTTCGAAGTTTCAATGGAATAATTGGCTTCGAGATAATCCAATACCGCCCTCACATATTGAACATCGTCGATGTTGTTGGTTTGAGCAGATCCACAACAGGCTCCGCCATTAAAAGTTTTGAGAAGTCCGGTTCCCTCGAGATAAGCGACATAGAATTTGTTTTGAGCCGCGGTTTGATTGAGCAAAGTCATCCCCGCCTGGAGGGTTGCTGCGCCTCCACCTCCGTGGAGTGAAAGAAGAAGAGGGTGGGGGCCCGGATCACCCCCAAACATGGGTTGATATAGCCAAAAAATTCGATTTCCTTGTCCTAGAACACTAATTGTTCTCTTAGTAAACTGGCCACTCACTTGAAGAACCAACACATCCGAATATCCAGAATAAGTTGCCGTGATGTTCGTGACTCCTTCTGCTAATCCCGTGGCCACGCCGTTACTATCGATCGAGGCAACGCCAGGGTTTGCAGAAGTCCACGAAACCTCAGTAGCACTGAGGTAGCTTTGGTGAAGATCAGACTCATAGGGTTTAAATGCGGCAAACAGATTAATGGATTGGCCAATGCCAATCAGGGTGTTGTTGCTGGGTTCCACCCAAAAGGCTTTGTAAGGGGGAGGGGTATCTTGGGGTGGGGGTGTAGGGCCGTCGTTTGCGGAAGGCGTGCAAGAATTGAAAATGGAAACAAGGGAGCCCAAAGTCAGTATGAGGCTCGCCAATTTGATTTTATATAATTTTCGTCGCTTCATCGCTATGACCCCGCTTTTAAGTATCAACCGAATTGAAGCTCCGAAGTTGCGGTAAAAAACGGGGGGCTGATACACCTATTTGTGGCCGTTTCATTTTGAGACTGCAGCGCATGGGCAACATAAATCCGTTGTGACTCTTAAACAAGTGTTACCAAGGGGCTTTGTGTCATTTTGAGATTTTTTACTCATGATTTAGTCTTTCTTATTCTCTCGGCCTCTTGGATTTTTTCGTGAACGATTTGGAGTTTTCTTTGTAGGGTAGCTTGAAGTTTTATTGGATTGAGCCCTGCCTTTTGGGCCTTGTCCCGCGCCTAGTTGAAATTCTCTGATCGAGTGGCGGATTTTTCATTGGGTTACGCGACCATTTCTTTTGTGTCAAGGCGTTTGGATTCAGTGAGTGATCTCAATTGAACCCAGACTCCGGGAAGCGAGCTGTGACCTTTGATTCGTCTCATTCTTTTTTCTGAAGCAAGACAGAACGTCGCAAGCCATCTCTGAAAGTGGCCAGAGTCTTTCCATTTCTTCACACGCCTCATATCTTCTTCGAGAAGTGAGTTCAAAGACTCGATCGGATTCGTTGTCGAGAAGAACCTGCGAAGACTTTTTGTCAGTTTCAGCTCGTGGACTGCGAGCAGATCATTTCGTGCTTTAAGGTAGCTTCTGAGTGCCGACTGGTTCAGATCCCCCAACAGGTCTTCAAGACTATCTGAGATGACCTTCGCCTCAGCCATGTCTTTTGCGTCCCTGATTGCCCAGAACAGCGTTTTAGCCTTCTCAGCTTTCGCACCAAGGGCACTCTCGATGTTTCGCCATTTGTGGGCGTGGCAACGGATTTTGATGGCTCGCCGGCTCTCTGGGTTTGAGCACTCGTATTTGTCATCAAGCGCCTTGTTGATCCCAGATCCACCGTCGACAATGAAGATCAGTCCTTCACTTGCAAGACCACGTCGCTCAAGATCGTTGAGTAACTCAAGACAGTTTGCCGAGCTTTCTGTATTAGCCTGATAGATGCCAAGAACGTACTTTCGGCCATCACTTGCGATACCAAGGGCAATGATCACTCCGTGGCTTCGAAAGCCTTTACCGTCGACAAACACGGCTCTGATATCCATCTCGGACAAACTTCGCGATTGAAGCTTCTCGAGTTCACCTGCAGTCGCTCGGATCCAACGCCGAGAGACTGAACTCTTTTTAAAACCAAAAGAATTGGCAATCTTCGATAGCCCTTTCTGGTAATCGCGTTGGCTGACTCGCTTGATTCCCTCGTTAAACACCGCATTGTCGAACAGGCGTGGGTCTTGGAACTCAGCATAGGTTCGAAGTGGGACCTCGCGGCCATCTTTCGAGCGAACTCTGGGGCGCTCAAGCGCAATCCGCTGATTTGCAATGACGACCGAGCCTGGTTGCACACCCCACCTTTGATTCGTCTTTCCGTGCTCGTACCGGCTACCACACAGTGCCGCAACCTCGCGCTCGCAGTCCTCCAAAAACAACTTCACTGATGCCGGCAGCAACGCCGAGATTAAAAGGTGTCTTGAATCGAAGGGACCGCTCTCTCCCTCGAATCTCTCGCTCAGAACATCGCGTCTACGCGCGTGAATAACTCTCTTCTGCTTGCCGCATGCCGCGGACTTCAATACCTTTGCCATCTGGGTGGCTCCTTTCCAAAAGCTGCGAGTTCAAAAGCTTCCATAAACTATTGAAATCACAGCTGGGTTGAGCCACTCAACCTTCAAATTTCAACTAACCCTGGGGCATGGCCAGCAACCCAAAGTTCCTAAACTCTCATTTTCAAATGGCTTCGAAAGCGACAATCTAATATCACCTGATTCGAGATGTACTCGTGCATTTCCAAAAGAAAACACTTCTCTAAACAAGACCGAGACGGCTTCACCAATCGCACTTCCAATCGCTACGGCAAAGATATCACCGATACTGCTAATCTTCGCCTTCTCAATCTTGCTCTCACTTAATCTGAGGCTCGTTCCCACCCGCTCGTAAAAGAGATCCACATTTTTAGGACTTGCCACCAAGTTCGCCACTTCGTCATCGCAGGATGTCGCCGTCATAACTAAATAGAGTCGATCTCCAGTTACCTGCTCAACTCGTCCGGCCTGAGACATAGATCGCGTCTCACCAGCGGGAATTGTTACGGTTAAGATTCTCCGCCAAAGACTTTCTCCACCTTCAACCGCCTTGAACTGGTAACGAGTCACATAAGTAAACTTTTTCTCGTTTGCCGTTCCTGAATTTTGTTGGGGCGTGGAACTTGTCGAAAATTCATTCGACCAAACCGTGGAGCCCGAAACCTGTACACCACAATTTGCTCCATTGACTCCGACTTCACAGGCCTTCTCTTCCTTAGAAGACTTATTTGAAATCAATCCCGCGAGAAGTGAGTCCGCCACAATATTGCGCCCGCAGGCCACAAGCTGAGTGGCGGCCAGCCCAAGGAGTACGAGTTTCGTAATTGTAAGATTTGCCTTGCCTAAGCCACAAATTGTTCCCGTCAAACCCATTTTCAATCTCCTAACCTCATAATTCGAGTTAGGGAGACCTCTATCGCAATTAGAGTGCCAAATCAGAAAGACGGACCGTGAAGTAACCTAGAGTTATGGAAGAAGACGCGCGTTGAACCAAGCCCTAGCGAAACCGTCTCTGGATAGAAACCTTGGCGCGCAAAGAGGAACCCGTCAGCACCTGATCGGTGGGGGTAATGTTGGCTTTCAAACCAAAAGTAGTAGAGGTAGATTCAACACGGCCAGGACTCAACTTCACATGAGGATCCAAAGCCGGTGCCGCAGGCGCATCCGAGGGCTTGTCCAAATCTTCAACTGAGACGCTCATATTACACGCCGAAAGGACCAAGCCTGAAACCACAAGAATAGCCAGTTTGATATTCTTAAAGCCCATCAACAGTTTTATCGGAAAAAATGCTGATCCGCTAAAGCCGCCCGCCGCCAGCGAATTGCCCAGCAAATCTCAAATTGAGACCTCTCATTTGTCGCGCCGTGCCCCAGAAAACCCACCAGGTACCTAGAAAAGGAAAGTTACAGGGCCGTCATTGAGGAGTTCAACCTTCATGTCGGCGCCAAAGATGCCAGCGAATGTAGGAACCCCAAGAGATTTCGAAATTTCAATCGCCCGCGCGTACAGCTCTCGGGCTCGAGCAGGAGTCTCGGCTTTATCAAATCCGGGCCTGCGACCCGATTCCCATGATGCGGCCAAGGTAAATTGAGAGACAACCAGGTGGGCGCCACCAACATCTTTGAGTGATAGGTTCATCTTGCCATTTTGGTCACTAAAGACTCTCATCTCAGAAATTTTGTTCAAGGTCCTTTCGAGTTGAGACTCTTCATCGCCTCGCTCAAAGCCTAATAGCGTTAAAAATCCCGGGCCTATTTCAGATACTAACCTTCCATCAACAGAAACCTTTGCCCACTTTACCCTTTGCACCACCCACTTCATGTCGAAGGCAGCTCTTTGACAGTGCCGCGAACCCCTCGTCCTGGCGGCGGAAAATCACAAATAAACTCAGCTCCCTGTCCAACCTCACTCACGACCCGAACACTCCCACCATGGCGAAGCATAATATGCTTCACTATCGCCAAGCCAATTCCAGAACCACCCACTTGCCGAGTTCTCGCTTCGTCCACCCGATAGAATCGCTCAAAGATTCGGGCCACATGTTCCTTTGCGATTCCTGGTCCATTGTCTTTGACCGAAAAACGAACTCCGCCACTCTCCAATGCACTCCACCGCACCCAAACTTCACCTTGTGAAGGCACATAGCGAACAGCATTTTGCAAAAGATTACGGATCACCTGTTCTACCCGTCGCTCTTCAGCGTACACCGTGGGAACTTCAATTTTTAAATCGACTTTATGATTGCGCGTGTCCACCTGACCCAAAACTGATTTCGTCAGACTCTCGAGATTTACCGTCTCCCTTCGAACCTCAACCCCCGATTGAAGTGCCGATAAATCCATCAGCTCATCCACCAAGTGCATAAGTCGATCCACATTTTTTTCCATGATTTTTAAAAACGGAAGCGTGTCCTTACCTTTCCCCGCTTCAATATCCATGGTTGTTGTCTGCAAATACCCTTTGATTGAGGTCAGTGGAGTTCTGAGCTCATGGGAGACATTGCCTACAAACTCCACCCGCATTTGTTCACCACGCTTTCGATCGGTGATGTCGTGAAATATTGCGACGGCCCCATAGACCTCTTGATTGTGTTTTTTTCTTAAGGGTGCTACCGACAACTGAAAATGCCTCCAACTTTCAGACCTCGTGTCTAAACGAGCCTCCAAAGTCGTCACTTCGCCACTACTGAGCGACCTTTTAAATGCCTCGAGAACATCTGGTGAGCGAATGAGTTCTCCCACTGAGGCTTCGCTCATTACCTCAGGATTTAAACCAAACAAAAGTGCGAATTGTGAGTTGTAAAACAGGGGCTTTCTTTCCAAATCCACAGCCAATACGGCCTCATTGATCGACGACATTATTGTACGAAGTTCTGTCTTCTCTCTGGACAAGCGAATCGTCTTTTTTCGTAACTCTACGGCAAGCTCATTCAATGCCCGCTCAAGATCGTACCACTCCCCCGGTTCGTCATAGGCCAAGATGTCATCTGCCAATGCTTCTTCATCAAGAAACGGAAAGCGTCGAATCTGTTCGGTTTTTTTAATCAATCGCCCCAGCGGTCCCATCATCTGGCTAGCCATAAAAATCGATACGCCAACGAGAGCCACTGCAGCTAAAACCAGGCTGACGAACACTGTCTCTCGACCGACGCGAAGAGCTTCAAAATCATAAGGAGCTCGATGTTCAAGCCACAATAGAATGCCCAAATCAAGAGCGACCAAAGAACACGCCGCAATCAATATCTGTCGAGATAAAAACCAGCGAAAAAGGCGGCGCGGAAAGGTGCGACTCATCACTCACCCGTAGAAACTGGTGAGAATTGAACTCGATAACCAACACCGCGAATGGTCTCAATATAATCGGCGTGATCCCCCAGCTTCTTTCTGAGCCCAAAAACATGAGTATCTACAGTTCGCCCCACCACATTGACTCCATCGCCCTGAATTCGACCGATCAACGACTCTCGCGAAAGAACCTTACCTTGATTGCGCATTAAGGCTTCGAGCAAAAGAAACTCCGACTTTGTCAGATCAATCTTTTCTCCTCGCAGAAAGCTTTCAAAAGAATCTGGAAGCAATTTAAGTTCGCCCATACTCAATTCCGTTGTGGGCGAAGGTGGCACCATTCCCTTTGCGGCACTATTTAACATCTGACTTCTGCGCAGCAGGGCATGCACTCTGGCCATAAGAACCAAAGTATCAAAAGGCTTCGTAAGGTAGTCATCTGCGCCGGCATCGAGTGCCGTTGCGATATGTTCCGGATCGGTCTTTGCGGTTACAAAGAGGATCGGCATTCGGTCAAAGCGCGGCTGGGCTCGCATCCATCGAGTGAGTTCTAATCCGTTTCGGCCCGGAACCATCCAGTCCAAAATCACCAGCTCGAAAGCTGATTCGTTAAGCACTTTTTGACCATCGTCTCCATTTTCGGTTTCGATGACTTCAAAGCCTTCTCTCTTGAGGTGAAGAGAAATGAGCTGACGAATTTCGGCCTCATCTTCTACGATTAAGACTCGCTTAGTTCGCTCGCTCATGCGTCCTCCTTACTCAAGGGGTTGCGGATCCCGACTTTCCGTGACGAACATCGTCTCCAGTTGCCAAGTAAATGACCTCTTCCGCAATATTTGTCGCGTGGTCTGCCATACGCTCAAAATTCTTCGCAATCATGATAAGTTCAAGACAAGACTCTAAAAGATCCGGCTTTTGCCGCACCATTTGAATGGCCTCACGGATAATTTTGTCGCGCAATTCATCAACTTCATCATCTCTATTTAGGATGGCTCGGGAGAGTGCAACATCTCTGCGAACAAAAGCATCAAGTCCGTCGCGCACCATCGATCGGACCTTTTCGGAAATGGTCAATACGTCTGCCGGCACTGTTAAAGCCTGCCCCATGCGAAACAGATCGTTCGTGCAGTGGGCGATATTGACAACCTGATCACCCATTCTCTCGAGATCAGTGTTAATTTTTATGATGGCTATGACTAAACGAAGATCCTTAGCCACTGGAGCTTGCCTTGCAAGGAGCTGAACACAAGCTTGATCTACGGCAATCTGCAAGTCATTAACCTTGGTTTCTTGTTCGTGAACTTCTTTGAGCTTGCCGTGATCTTTAGTAAACAAGGCCTGACAAACTTCAGCCAAACCTTTTTCTACACTGCCACCCATGGCCAATATCTGCTGTTTCAATTCTTGTAAATCGGTCTCAAAGTGACGGTACATAAACCCCCTTAGCCAAAGCGTCCGGTGATGTATTGCTCGGTCCGGGAGTCACGCGGGGTTGTGAATATCTGCGACGTGGGTCCGTACTCAACCAGCGTGCCCAACAAAAAGAATGCAGTCCGGTCCGAGATCCGAGACGCTTGTTGCATGTTATGGGTCACTATAACCACAGTCACGCGGTTTTTAAGCTCTTGAATGAGCTCCTCAATTCTTGCGGTTGAGATGGGATCTAGCGCTGAGGTGGGCTCATCCATCAAGATCACTGGGGGCTGAATCGCCAATGCCCGGGCAATACAGAGTCTCTGCTGCTGCCCACCAGATAGACTTGTGCCGGGACGATTCAACTTGTCTTTAACTTCGTCCCAGAGGGCCGACTGTATCAGAGACTGTTCAACCCTTTGCTCAAGAATGCTTCGGCGCTTCATACCCATAAGGCGAAGGCCCACGGCCACATTTTCAAAAATAGAGAGCGCAGGAAAGGGATTGGGCTTTTGAAAAACCATCCCTACACGGCGACGAATCAGCACAGGGTCCGCTCCGTCGCGATAGATATTCTCCCCCTCGAGCCAAACTTCGCCATCCACCCGGGCCCCTGGGACCTCTTCGTGGAGTCGATTCAAACAGCGAACAAACGTCGACTTTCCGCAGCCCGAGGGACCAATGACAGCCACAACTTCATTGGCCTGTACTGTCACTGAAACATCTTTTACCGCATGATAAGCG
>JAPKGD010000250.1 GCA_026648125.1 Bdellovibrionales bacterium
GCTTCCACCAGCTTGGGATGAGCGGATGTATATCGCGCCGAGTGCCTGTGGAGCCGCCAAGCACTTTAGTCGCTCTTTGGACCAATTCCTAAAGTACGACGCCACTCTTATGTTTTTGGCTTATTATCAAGGCGACGGAACCGTCTTAGGTAAAATTCAAGAATCGAGTAAGAAGAATCCTTATAAATCGATTGAGAAATATCACCTCAAGTACAAAGACATTGCCGAACAACGTATTCTTCCGACGGATTGGCGTAATTATGTGAATCGATCTCTTGCTCTTCACTTTATCACTTCAGATCCCGAGCGATTTGGACTGATGTGGGAGAATCATGAGAGCACGCCGATTCCTAAGGCCAAAATTTTCCCCGAGGGAAATGTCCGAGACCGTGAGTGCCAAGACGCTCTTTCTGGATTTGGCTCGCGCGGAATCCGCTGGCTATAAATGAGCTTCGGCCAAGTTAAGTGTATTTTCTAAAAGCATTGTAATCGTCATCGGACCAACCCCACCAGGAACGGGAGTTATTGCCTTTACCCAACCATCAAGCTCTTGGGCACGAACATCACCCACGAGTTTGGTTGTGCCATCGTCTTTAGAAAGGCGGTGAATTCCGACGTCGATGACGACAGCATCCTTTTTAAAGGCACTTTTCCCAAGGAGTTCTGGTCTTCCCGCCGCCACAACGACAATATCTCCAAGCAGAGTTAAACTCTCAAGGTCATGACTTTTGGAATGACAGATCGTCACTGTGCAATTGGCCGCGAGAAGCAGTTGCGCCATGGGCTTTCCCACAATCTGACTTCGCCCCACGACAACCGCGTGCCGTCCCTCAAGCGGAATTTGATAGTGCTCAAGAATTTTCATTACACCGAAGGGAGTGCATGAAATCGCTCTCGGGCGCCCGACAAAGAGTCTACCTAAGTTATCCATGGTCAAGCCGTCGGGGTCTTTATCCGGGCGAATCATCTCTGTCAGAGGCTCCGCCTTTAGTCCCTTGGGGAGAGGCAACTGAAGCAAAATTCCATCAATGTTTTTGTCTTCGTTGAGAGCACGAATCTCATCGGCGATTTTTTCTTGAGTGGCCGATGCACTTAGTCTTCTTTCAACGGAGGAAATTCCCACCTCGTTGCAGGCGGCTATTTTGTTGCGTACATAAACCTGACTGGCTGGGTCCTCGCCCACCAGAATGACGGCCAATCCTGGTCTGCGCCCTGACTTTTTCTTGAAGGCTTCACAGCGCTGAGCGAGTTGATCTCGCCGAACTTTTGCTACCAATTTTCCGTCTAAGATCATCAAAACATGGCCCCCGGGGAATGTAACCGACTTGAGGGCAATATAGGTCTAAAATGCCCTATCTGCCAATAATTCACAGGCTTTGCTGTTTGACGGGCCGCAAGAAAGCGCCTATAAAGCAGACATCTAGGGAGGTTCTTATGGCAGATAAAGTGAAGCTTTCTGAAGACGGTAGCTCGATTGATTTCGTCCAGTCCGACAGCCTCCCTTCTTCAATTAAGAAGTTTCGTCAGAGCCCGGAGATCGAAGGTTTTTATCGCTTTATTTACGAAAATGACTTGCAAAGAGAAGCCTGTGAAATTCTTGAGAAGATCATCTGGCGCCGTAAGCAAGAGCGCATAAAGGCCAAGGGACGTAAGGTCACCAAAATTTAATGAGTTATGTCCGACCTGCTCGGACATAACATTCTTCTCTCCCCACCCAATTGATTTAAATTCCGTACAAAATCTTGCACCTCCTCCTTTGCACTGGAGGTGGTCATGCGTCGTATCAATAAAAGAGGCCAGGGGCTCATTGAATATCTAATTTTAGTTGCCCTCATGGCCGTCGCCACAATTGGCGTGGTGCGAGCCCTTGGACACGTGGTCCAAGCGCGCTTCGCCAATGCCATTTACGCGATTCAAGGAACCAATAAGACCGTTCGCACAGAAACCTTTGATGAAAATCTCATTCGAAAGCGAGATCTCAGCGACTTTGTCAATGGAGCTGCAAGCGGGAAGGAAAGATGAGGCAAGGAGGCCAAGCCGTCTTGGAGTCTTTGCTTTGCTCTCTCCTTTTGTTTGCCTTGATCACCGGGGTCTTCCAAATCGGGCGGCTTACAACCACTCATCTTTGGCTCCAGCACAAACTTTATGCGGCTCTTGGCTGTCTTGAAGAAGGTCAACCCGAAGCAAGATGCAGAACCTTTCTTAAGGAGGATGTTCTCCTTAAGGGGTTAGGAACAGAGCATCTAATGGCTACGCTACAGCGCCGAACAAATGGCTTTTACGGAGAAATTTTATGGCGTGGAAGGCTCGCTCCTCAGGTCACCATCAAAGGCCTTTTTTCAATTCATCGCGCCAACAAGGGGGTTTTGTAATTGTGTCCGCTTTATTCTTATTGCCCCTGCTTTTCTCGCTTTTCGTGGGCATCGCTTTTCTCTCTGTCGCAATTCGTAATCGAACTCTCCTGATTTCAAATTGCCGAAAAGTCGCTGTCGAAGCTCAAGAGGTTATGGGCCAAAACTTAGAGGCACTTCTTGCGCTCAATTCGAGGGCAGAAACATTAAGAACTGAGCGAAAGGCAGCCGAAATTCAAGTTCGTAATGCCCGCCTCAGTATGAATCCTAAATTGATCGCTGCTGCGGAGTTGATAAGATGGCAGGTCATTCAATTTCAATTAGCGTTAAGAGCAAGACAGCTCAGTCTCCTAAAAAAATCGGAATGGTCCCGAAAAAAATTGAAAGGCGACTTCAAAATTTCTGCTGATTTGGTTTCGCCCAAAAACTTACGACAGCTCGATGGGGTTCAAGATTTGGCCGTGAACCCCACTCCAAAGAACGACCTTACTCCGAGTTATTTAATCACCAATAACTTTACCTCTCGGCAAAGTCTTGGCTTGCGCTGGGAATTCGATTTGCTCGAAGGTTTGCCCCAAGGGTTTCTCCTGACCGCCCTGCCAATGACACTCATTTCCAAGGCCCAATGCGCTGCAACTCTTAAGCGAAAGGAAGATCAATGGATACCCGCTCTCACCGTGGTCAAATTCTAGTGGAACTCGCGTTCACAATTTTGCTGTTTACCGTTCTGGGAATAGGATTGGCCAAAATTTACGACACCTCAGCAAAATCCCATAAGGGCCATCGGTGGGAGATGAAAAATAAAGGAGAGAAGTGATGGACCTTCAAATTTTAAAAGCAAAGCCCTGGATTGTCCCTCTGGCTGGATTTTTCATTTCCATTTTATTGGCGCTTTTAGCTACTTCATCAAATTCTACGGTGCAAAAAGACGATCCTTTAGGAATCGACACCTATATTCCAAAGGGATATGTCCTCGTCCCCATTGAAGTCCAAAATCATGAAAGTTTGGACTCGGTAATTGGACAATATGGGGTCGTGGATTTGTACCTCACCTCTGATTTAAAGTCGCAAAAGAGCCGGCCTGTTGCAAAGGCAGTTAAATTGCTCCGAGCCCCCAAAAACCCCAGTCAATTTGGAGTGTTGGTTCCGGAGGACCAAGCCCCCTCTCTCGTCGTTGAATCTTTGCCCTTTTACGTCGTAGTTCAGCGACCTGACAGAGGTGGAACAACTTTTGAAAAGGTCCGGTCTAAACCACATTCACGGGTCGTATATGAGGAGGATTTTAATGACGTGGATCATAACTAGTATTTGTATTCAGCTCTTTGCATCATCTCTAGCCACAGCCGAGCCGCGTCCGCTCATTCGTGGACCCGCGGCAAGCCAATTGGAATTTGAAGCCTTCCTGCAGAGTCAAAGTGAATTTATTTCGCTGAGCGAATGGGTGGTACGCCATCGCATTCAACGCAAGTGGCCCAAAGAGGTTCAACGCCTGCTTGTTCTGGCCCAAACCGAGTTCCTCGGCGGTTCAATTCCAAAGGCACGAGAGCTCTACCAGGAGTTGCTGCGCCTCGGACCTGAGCAAGACTGGCGCTCACCTGAGCGTCGAACAATGGCTTATGCAGCCCTACGCTTGGCGCAGCTGGCCCGCGATGAAGACAGTCGAAGAGAATTTGCCCGGGAGGCCGCACGCTGGGGAGAAACTCGACTTGATGCTGATCAATACCCAGAGCCCATTTGGCGCATCTATCAAGAGGAAGTGAAAAAGCAAACGATTCAAAAACTTGATCTTCATCTTTGGCAGCCTGATGCGCGCTACTTATTGGTGGATGGCCGCCCCTACCTTATCA
>JAPKGD010000251.1 GCA_026648125.1 Bdellovibrionales bacterium
ATTGGCTCCAGGTCGATGCAAAAACTGTAAATCCGGGCGCCCATGATAAGCTTGTTCTTCGCTACCTCTACGGGCGGCAGTATGCTGTTTATGATAAGGCACGCGATAAATTTGAATACGTCCCAGTGGGATCTCATGGACTCATTCCTGAATCGGCAGAGGTCGATGGCAAGCGACTCAAAGTTTCTTATTTTCCCCAGTGTAACGATATTGAGGCATCCTGGGATGCCGACCCCTATTGTAACCGATGGGATAGAGGAAATTCCGCGACAGAACTCGTCGCATCCTATTTTGAAGACTTGTCTGACAATTTAGTGGCCGACCTTTATTCCTTTGTTGGGGGACGGCGAGCAGATCCGGAAACCAACGAATGGTATCTCTGGGCTCGGTCGTTCAACACTCTTTCGAGAACGCGATTATTCTACGACGAACTTCGCCTTATGCTGGATACGGACAAGGATCTCAAGCCCCTTTGGGACCGTATTCGTGGTGACGAAAATGCCCTCTATGAATTCTCCACGGCCTGCCAAGGAGAGAATCGCTCGGCTGTTCAGAGCAAAGCCCTTCAGGAGCTTTTCTTTGATTTGGGTGCAAAATCGGATCGGGCAAGAGACTTGTGTCGTGCGACGGGCCTAGCCCTCAATGAGATGAGTTTCTTAATGACGCTGCCTGAGTCGGACTACACTAAGATTGACCATAAAGAGCGCTACATCATGGGTGGATTATTGGCTGGAGAAGGTCAGCGTGAAACCCGTCAACTCTTTGGAAAATGGTATCAGTTAACAAACTTGCCATTAAAGGTTGCATCGCTCTTTACTCTAACTTCGCCCAATGCCTTTTTATCCTTCGGGTGGGCAAATCCATTTTACATGTTAGAAGGTCGGACGCCTCTTTATAGGACCCTGTTTCCCCGAGAATACACCAAGCTTGTCGCTGATATGGTGAAGAGCAACCTCCAGTTTGAGAGTTTAGGTGATTCAGATCGAACAAGTTTAGGCCATACGATCCTATATTCTAGCTTTCTCTTGCCACGGCAGAATTGGGGAAGTTCAGACGCGGGCCTTTTGCCCTCGGACTATTTGCGGACCCTGAAGAATCAAAATGAGTTCCAGTTTTCACTTGCCGCGGTGTTAGTAACGGCGAATCAGTCTCAGGCCGACTCTAAGACCAAGGCGAATCATTTTAAGCGATTCACAGGTACATTGTTTGATATCATGCTCAATAAGTCACGTACGGCCCGCGATGTTTATCTTTTGCCACGCGGTTCGGTTCTCGTACGAGTGAATGACATGTTTATTGTTCCGCTAACCCAGTTGCGGTTTTTGGACGATACAAATGCCTATGTCATTGGAATTAAGATTGATTATGATTATGAAGTTGGTGATCGACTTTTAGAAGGCTCGGTCAAGTATGTTCTCAATGAGCTTCATGAGCGCGTAAATTCAACGTGTGTGGCCGGCTTCGATGGCTCTGGTTTGAGCAACTACTTCTCATCGTCCAATGACAATTTCGATGGATTTTATATTCCGCCGGGAATTGCATCTGAAAGTGGAAAAGAGAAGACCACCTTATTCTTTGAATCCATTGATGGCGAATTCTCCAAGTATGAGCAGAAAGTCGCATCCAAAATGACCGGCCCATATAAGGAAAAGACGATGAAACTTGTATGCGACCAAGCCTTGCGAGGGGTCGGACAAATCTCCTCTGCGGCGGCTCTTTTAAATGGATTCTGGTTGCCAATCACAGGGGATTTTATCCGATGAAGACGCAGAAGAAGATTCCACTAGGAACCATATCACTGATTTTTGCGACGATTCTCATTGGTGCCTGTGTGCCTAAACCGCAGCAGCGTCAACCTCATGAGGGTCCCAAAGATTGGTCTGTCAAAGAAGAGACCGAAGCAGTCCCTGCATCCACCCAGCAATTAAACAAATTAAATCTGGACGAAATGGAGACTCGATTAAAAGCTTCTGTAGGATCTGAAAGTTCAAAGACTATGGTTGCCCTGGCTCCCTATGTGCTTAATCCGACCTTTGTTTCGATGCCAGAAAATCGAGGACGTCAGCTAGAAAAGGCTGTAACTCTTTTTAATCAAGCATTTCATGCTCAGCTTCTTGCCAGCCAAAATCGGGAAGACTCTCATCTCGATGAATGGATTTTGCGCTACGAGAAGAGTGTCTTTTTTGGCTGCAGCAGGGACCTTAAGCGGGATTGTTTGAATGTTAAGCTTTTTGCCCTTGATGCTCTAACCTCGAGAATTATCACTTTAATTGCCATTCGCTCAGATTCACGGATTGAAGCCGAACTCGCAAAGACCCAATCGCCAAAGGCTTGTATTGAGAAAAGTTCTGTGTGCAAGAATCTAATTGATCTGCGCTATCGTCGATTAGCTATGGCCTTTTCCATTCACCTGGGCTCGGAGAGTGATTCGCGGCTTTCTTTTGAATTTATGAAGTATATCCGTTCCCTCGAGCATCTCATTCAATCGGGCGAGGGAATTGGTTATTTATCGGCAACCTACAGATCGATTTTTGAGATTCTAATTAGTCGGTACAAGCCCAAAGATGTTGGCTCTCCGGAGTTTAGAAGGTTTGTGGAAAACTTTAATCCATGGACTCATTCGAATCGACGGTCGGACTTGTTTCGGCACGGCTCGAAGTCCATGTTTGACCTTGCGACGAGATGTTGTTTGTACAAGAGCGCCGACCGATCTCAGTTGAGCGATTCATTTATACGCGCGATTCATGAATCACAGCGCGAAGGAGTCGCTGATGGGACATCGTTTTTGGGTATGATTGAGCGGCTTCTTAAAAAAGAGGGAAAGTCTCGTTCAGACATTCTCTCAGGGCTTGGAATGGGATCTGAATTGGCGGGACTCTCTCAATTGAACTCGGATTTTTATAATGAATACTTTTATGTATTGGATAGACTTTTCAATGGCCACTTAGAAAGCAGTGAGGCCATGCAGATTTTGGAGAAAACAAATCCTGCGCGGACTGAAAAATATCTACTTAAGACCCTCCGGACTTATATGCGCGTTCATCTTGCTTACCTGACGGAGAAGACGATTGATTTCATGAACGACATTTATAACTCGAAGAAGATCAGTAGCAATGCAATCTTTGGCGAGGCGATAATGGTGAGCCGTGACATTTCTACAGAGTGGATGACCACTCAAACGCGGCTAGACCTTCTAGATAGTTTTGTGGGAGGTTTCTTTAAACGCCTCTCAATCATTCCAGCCGATTACACTGAGACAACCCGACTGATGAAGAGTGTGAATCGAAATGTTCACTATTTATCAGTGTATCCTAATATGATCGGTATGACCTATTTTCTTGCCAAGAACCAGGGCGTTGTGAGAGCGCGAAGTTGGTGGGGAGCAGAATTTGAAATTACGCCAGAAACCGTGGTTGAATCGCTATTTGAAGGCGAATTTACTCAGCCTTGGTTTCGCTTTGCAAGCGATCCGGTTCTTTTATCAAGAGAACGACTTTTCTATGCTTTTCATTATGCTTTGAAGACGGGGGCCTTGGAGACTTTCTCTGTTGAAGAGAAGGATTCAAATCAAAGTGATCGGTCAAAGTTTTTCGAACTGACATTAGGGAAATATCTCGATGCGGATAAGCGAGCTCTTGAGGATCTTTATAAGGATGCTGAACAGCTCTTTCTCAAGGATCCGCGATTCAGAAAACTTCAGTTGATTTGTAACTATGAGACCTCGGATCGTGGCCCCAGACCCCCCGTGCTCAGTCTCGAGCTCCTTGACTTGGCTAAACAAACTTACGTCGGACAGGGAAGCAATGGTGAGCTTGGAGTTATCAAGCACTTCTTTTCAGGTGATCTTCAGACCGGACTTGTAAATCTCATGAAAAGACTTGAGCCAAAGCTAACTTTTGCCCGAGCGATCGTTGCACTTTTAGAAAAGCACATGGCAGAAGCCGATGGCTTGCGAAGCAAGGCTCAGACCGAGGCCGAATTGGCCAAGGTCAAGGCCTAAGCTTTGCGCTGATGTCGTAGACACCGAACCTGTCACATTGGGAATGGTAAAAGTGGAAGTTCCGCCACCATTTCCTGAATCTGACTTGCTACAAGCTGTCAATTGAAGCCCATAAATAAAAGCGACAGCAATTAAAAAACCAGAAAAAATTCTATTCATAAAAAATCCTTTTCTTATTTTAGTTATTTTTGTT
>JAPKGD010000252.1 GCA_026648125.1 Bdellovibrionales bacterium
CGGTCTGCTCCGCAAGGGGGCGAGACAGGTATTTTCGCGGCCCTCGATTCGGCGGCTATCCCTTGTATTTTCAAGACCTTAAATGACCTGGTGATAGGGGCTACTCAGCCCTTCTCAGACGCTCCTAGGACTTAGAGAGGAGGTGCCGCGATGAGAAACTCAAGATCTGGATTTTCCTTCTTTAGCCAGTTGAGGTCCCACTCTCGCTCCACAAGCACCACGGGGCGCTCGAAATCGTCCACAACCACTTTAGCCCCACCTTTGATCGCGTCCTTTGCGGATCGCTGCTCGGCCGTGACCGGCCAACGTGCGACCGTAAAGGGCAGACGCTCCAGCTTGGCATCCAGCCCATATTCGTCGTTGAGGCGAAACAGGAGAACGTCAAATTGGAGCTCTCCGACAGCGCCGATAATAGGATCCTGCTTACCCAGGTGAGCTTCATAGAGCAATTGAATGGTGCCCTCTTCTGCCAGCTGCTGCAGCCCCTTCTGCATTTGTTTGCGCTTGAGTGGGTCTTTAATAGAAAGACGTCCGAAAATTTCTGGTGAGAAGCGGGGAATCGGCTCGAATTGGACGTCTTTACCCGTCGTTACACTGTCGCCAATGGTGAAATAACCGGTGTCAGTGATGCCCACAATGTCACCCGCATAAGCCTCATCAACGGTCTCCCGTTCTTGGGCCATAAACTGGTTGGCATAGGCCAAGCGAAGTTCGCGCCCCAATCGCACGTGCTTAATCTTCATGCCACGCTCAAATCGGCCAGAACAAATTCTTAAGAATGCGACCCGATCACGATGTTTTCGATCCATATTGGCTTGGATTTTAAATACGAATCCAGTGAACGCTTTGTCTGTGGGCAACACCTCTCCGCCACCAGCAAGGCGTCGGGGCCCAGGTTTGGGCGCATGGTCCGCAAATAGATTTAAAAAGAGATCGATTCCCCAATTGTGTTTAGCTGAGCCAAAGGTCATGGGGGAAACCTCACCGGCCAAAAATTCTTCACTGGTAAAGTCGCCAATAACGCCCTCGAGCAGCGCCATTTCTTCTTTGAGCAAATCCGCCAATGCCTCTCCAATGAGCCCAGAGATTTTGTCGTCCTCCCAGCCAGAGACCTCATGAATCTCAGGCTCATCTTCGCCTTTGGTGTAAAGATAAACCCTTTTTTCTAAGCGATGATAGAGGCCACGAAAGCGGTCCCCCATACCCAAGGGCCAAGTCACTGGATAGCAACGAATTCCAAGGGTGTTCTCGACATCGTCAATCAGCGCCAAGGGATCCTTACCCTCGCGATCCATTTTGTTTGCAAAGGTGAAAATCGACATCCGGCGCCGGCGGCAAACCTCATAAAGCTTTCGAGTTTGCGCCTCTACCCCTTTTGCCGCATCAATCAACATCGCCGCGCAATCCGCCGCGATTAAAGTGCGATAGGTGTCTTCGCCAAAGTCTTTGTGACCGGGCGTATCGAGCAAGTTGACTCTGAGTCCTCTAAAGTCAAACTGCAACACGCTTGAGGTTATTGAGACTCCGCGCTGCTGCTCAAGTGTCATCCAATCACTCACCGCTTTTTTTGCACCGGCTTTGCCTTTAACTTGCCCGGCTTCGCGAATAACTCCGCCATGCCAGAGGATTTGCTCTGTGATGGTGGTTTTTCCGGCGTCTGGGTGAGAAATAATGGCAAACGTTCTCCGCCTTGCCACTTCCTGTTCAAAACTTAGACTCATGGCAGGCACCCTATCGACCCTGGGCTGAAATGACAACATTCCGCTTTAAGGAGATTTTTACTAGTCCGTTGGATTTAATTACGCTATAAAATAGCGGCTTTAGATGAGGGTGCATTCAAGCATGGCAAATAAGGAAAAGCGATACGAAGACAATTCCCCGGGGAAGTTCTACGTCGACAATGAGTGCATATCTTGCGATGCCTGCGTGCTTGCAGCGCCCGACCACTTCGCGATGAACGAAGATGCCGGCCACGCTTTTGTAAAAAAACAACCTTCCACCCCCAACGAAGAAGACGCCTGCAGGGAGGCTTTGGAGGCCTGTCCTGTCGAAGCCATCGGTAACGACGGCTAGGCCGCCGAGCTCGCAAAACCCAGAGCGCCTCCCTGGACCTCCGCCCAGCTCTGGACTCTGGAACAATTGCGATAAGTGCCCTCGACTCTCATAATGAGTTGTGGCTGCAAATTGGAACTTTCTCAAACATCCCGTTGAATTGATTTTGAGCCTTTGGGACAACCCCCAACAGGCACTTGATGCCGCTAAAAAGGCCTCCGAGCAGGCGGGATATACGACGGTCGACACCCACCAAGTGATGGCGCCTCAAGGACTTTGTGGATCCATTCCAACAGAGTCCGGCTCCCTCGAGTGGGTTTGCCAAGCTTTCGGACAAGTTATGCCCGGGGTGGTTTTTTGGGTTTCATTGACCGTATTTCTCTTTAGCCTATTTTTTATATTCCGCTTTTTCCGACGGGCAAATTGCGCCCAAAAGGAGCTTCATAAGCTTCTTAGAGAGCTGGAATCACTCCCTCATCCAGCCGCTAACGAATGGCCTTCACAAAAGCAGGCCGATCACCTTCTTATGATTTTAAAACATTCGGGCCCTGTTTTCCCGCCAGCGACCCTCTTGGCTCAGCAAATTCAGGCGTCATTGACTTCAATCGACAAGCAAAAAAACCAGGTGGGACTTCTAAAATCCGTCAATCAAGAGAGCAGCTTTATGTCCGACTTAAAAACTTGGACCGGCGTCCGCTTGGCCGAGCAACTTCCCTCATGGCTCACCGCCATCGGACTATTGACCACATTCTTGGCTATTCTGCTCGGACTCCAGGGCGTCAAGGTACTGAGCAACATGGAAGTCCAAGGCATCGGCAGCCTCGTGAATGGGCTGAGCGGTAAGTTCTTCTCCTCGATCGTGGCTCTTGGTTGTGCTGTCACGATTACTATTGCCCACTACGCATGGTCCAATCAGATCGAAAAATTGGCCACACGCCTCATTCATAAGGTTGCATTTCTGCTTCCAGAAATAAGCGTCGAGCGGGCCTTTATTCACATTCTCCGTGAGAGGCTAGAAAAGAGTTCCCCGTGAAGGGTGAGGAGTCAAAGAGCTTTCTGGCGAACTCCTTTACCGACCTCATGGCATCTCTCGCCGTCATATTTATTCTTCTCACTATAGTCTTTATTCGAAACTCTGCAGAAAAAAGCAAAAAGGAAGCCGAAGAAGTCAGAAAGAGCATCGCGGAGGTTGTTGATAAGAACTCGCTGCCGCTCGTCGAGGACCCCAATGATCCTCTCTCAATGAGCGTACGTATGGGTGAAGAATGGCTCAAGTTTGATCTCGGCAGTGCCTTAGTTTCTAAAGCTGGTGTTAGTTTTTTGGAGCGATTCATTCCCTCCTTAGCAGAACAACTTTGCCGCGACGATATTCGCGCGCGTTTAGATGCTGTGCTCATTGAGGGCCATACGGACCAATCCGGAGAAGATCGCGCCATGGGCACCAACAATAATATTCGCCTCTCGCAAGAGCGGGCCTTTTCTGTGCTCACCCATTCACTGAGCGCACTAAAAGACAAACCCAGTTTGCGTGATTGCTTACTTAAATTGGCTTCTGCATCGGGCCGAGGTTCAAGCTTTCCTGTCATTCAAGACGGAGATTATCGGGCTGATTTGAGTCGGAGAGTGGAAATTCGTATTCGCAGTAAGTCCAATGAGCAAAGGCAATCCCAGTAGGGAGTAAGGAGGATAAATATGAGGTTCTTAATAAACTTTAAGTTTATTCTTGCTGCCCTGATTTTGTTACCTCTGGTTCTTTATGTGTTTAGCGCTTATCGATACGCTAACAAGTGCACGGTTGAGCGAAGCTCCTGTCTTGAGCACCGCAAGGCCGGCTGTTCAATTGATGGGGATTACAATCTCAAAATTCAAAATGTCAGCACCGTCGTTACGTGCGATATGAAATCGGATGGCGGCGGCTGGACACTGATCGGCAATTACCTCCACCGAGCCAGCAGTCTTGATGACGGAAAACCACGCGTTTTTCCGAATATGGTATTTCCGGTCGCAGGGCAAATTCTCCTTGGCGTTGATGAGCGTATGACCAAGCACTGGGGCCACATTTCCCGCGAAACCATCAATGCAATACCGTTTAAGGAAATGCGCTTTCGCTGCCAG
>JAPKGD010000253.1 GCA_026648125.1 Bdellovibrionales bacterium
TGTCTAGTTGGGGCAGCCTATTTCATTTTTAAGGATGGTCGCCCTTAAAAATGAAAACGGGCACCTATACCGCCGTCGATATCGATGCTTGTTGACTCAATGAGATTGAGAATCAAGGCGAGTTCACCAAAAACCTCAATCCGCGGATCCTTAAAAGTGTAACCAATACCTATTGGAGCCCGAACTCCCAGGCGGTAGTCGTCGTCATCGCGGCGTCGATTGTCATTGTCTAAGAGAACCAGGCGACCACCTATTCCAAAGTACCAGTCGAGAGCAACTTTATCTAAGCGAACTCCCGCATTCTTTAACCAAAGATAATCCGCATGAATATGAAAATGATCACCACCTAAATCCCATGCCATAGCCGCATCAAAGGCATTGTCTCGTCCTTGGCTCAACTTGGCCGAAATACCCGTTGGTGAACCAATAATCAAACCAAGACCAAAGTCGGCTTGGGCTGCGAGAGAGAAGCAAAGAACCGCGAAGGCAATAAGGGCAGTATTAAATTTTGTTTTCATAAGTCCTCCGAGACATAGGTCGAGAATATCCATCGAGTAAGAGAGTTGGCAAGACTCGGCTACTCAATCCGGTGAGTTAAATTGCCGATAACACCTATGAATGTCATTTATTAAAAGAAATATCCTTTTTGTGGATGATGACCCCATGTCAAAGACAATGGTTTCCACCATGTTGACCCAGGCTGGATATATCGTGACATGTGTGAGTGACGGCTTTGAAGCCCTCGATCACCTCGAAAGATACGCTTTTGATTTCATCATACTCGATATCATGATGACCAAAATGAATGGACTCGACTTACTCAAGCGCCTAAAGTCGCAACCCAATACACAAGATATTCCAGTCATGATGTTGTCAGCTCGGGATGAACAAAAAATTGTGGAGCGTGCGAGGGCCATGGGTGCGGAAGATTACATGGTAAAGCCCCCTCAGCGGGAGATTCTCCTCAAAAAAGTAGAGACTCTGCTCGGTGGCCGGCCGCGATTTGCTGAGCTCCATCTTCCAGCTCAATCAGAAAAAGCAAAATGCCAATTTATCTTCGAGGGCCGAATACTTTCTATCGGTGAATCCGGAATTACTTTTGCCTCGTCGATCCCTCTCGATGTTGATCAGATTCAACAGATAGCAAGTCCCCTCTTTCAGGAGATTGGTCTCATCGAGCCCAAGTTAAAAGTGGCCCATTGCATTCCTGAAAAAGAGGGGTTTACGATTTATGTAAATTTTGTGGGCTTAAAGACCCGAGAGGTTCGTGCGGTTCGTGAATGGGTTATCGAGAATGTTCTTAAAGTTAGTAAAATCGCCTAATCCAACTAAGCCCAATACCTCAGATAAAATAAGATTCGACTGATTATACGTTTATGCCAGGGAAGAAGATCCAGGCTCTCCAAGGTGACTTCTTGAGATTCATATTCTTCTCTTAAAAATTTTTCTTCGAGAAATCTTTTGTTTTTCTCGTTTTGAATAACCACATCCACTTCGAGGTCATGTAAAAAGCTTCTATGGTTTAAGTTTGAAGACCCAACCAGCACCCAGCCGTCGATGTGGGAAACTTTCTGGTGAATAAATCCTGGTCGATACTCAAATATGCGAACGCCAGAGGTGAGGAGCTTATAGTAGAAAGAAAAACTCAAAATCCGCATCAACGGAACATCGCTGTCCGCGGGAACAATTAAGCGTACGTCGACCCCCTGTTTGGCTTTTTTTATCATCGCTCGGTAGATCGAGGGGACGGGCGCAAAATAGGGAGTTTGCAACCAAATGCGGCGTTGAGCTCTTCGCAGACGGCGGATTTGATGATGTTGAGCGGTCTTTCTTAAAATAAGAGAGCTATTGAGAAAGAGTAGACTTTTCTTCGGTTGAAATGGGCTCTGGAGTAGATTTCCCTGGAATGCGGCAAGAATAGCTGTTCGAAGGCGGCGGACCTCAGGGCCTTTAATCCTAACTCCAACATCGATCCAAGCCTGTTGGCCAACCACCTCGCGAAGATGGACGTCGGAAATATTGTAGCTCCCGACCCATGCAGTGATTTGATCGACCACACAGGTTTTTCGATGATTCCCCCGATTTATCCACAGCCACCGGCGAAAGAACTCCCACGCTTTCCAAGCCCAGGAGACTTGCATCCATTTCAAATGCCAGGGCCATGCTCGAAAAAGGCGAACGTTAACTCCACTTTGTTGTAAGCGAGAACCAAAGTCTGACCAAAATCCAGGAGATCCGATGCCGTCGACAAGTACCGAAACCTTTACTCCTCGGTGAGCCGCATCGATGAGCTGATCAACTAGACGATGGGCAAGTTTGCCCCGCTCAAAAATATAAGTTTCTAGTTCTACCGAATCCTTAGCGGTTCTTATTCCGTTTATTAAATCAGCAAAATAATCATCACCTTCGGTGAAGAGAACCTCCTGGTCCCATGAGTCGGGAAGCTCTTTGAGCCAGGGTAGAATGTTGCTTCGCTTTGGAATTTCCATTTGTGCTGATTTTGAGTCTACACCTACAATAGTGAGAAAGGGAGATCTCCAGTGAGTAAGGATCAAAAGAACAAGCCTTGGTGCTACATTCCCGTAAATAAAGGCTATAAAGCGAAAATTGATCAAGAAGACTACGAGCGGGTCAGTAAACACACTTGGCGGATCATAAAGAAGGATTCTGGACGCCTTAAGGTTGTCACCAATGTTGTGACGGCAAAAGGCAATCGGCAGGTGTCACTCGGTCAGTTTTTAATGAAGCCCCCGAAAGGAAAAATGGTCTATCCACGTCGCTTTATGGATGGCCTAGATTACCGTAAATCGAATTTGATTGTTTGCACCATGGCTGAGCGGCAGCGAATTCTTCCAAAGAGTCGCAATCACGGAACTTCTCGTTTTAAGGGAGTTTCTTACATCATCAGCCTTAAGAAGTGGCGTGCAAGTATCAAAGTCAAAGGAAAGTCTATCAGCCTAGGAGTTTATGGTTCTGAGGTGGAAGCCGCAGAGGCCTATAACCGGGCTGCTCGAGAGTACTTTGGCGATATCGCATATCAGAACCTAGTTCGTGGCGTGCCTAAAGGCCGCCGAGATGTTGAATAGCTTTAAGACTTCTTGGGATATTCTATTGAAATGTGGCAGCTCGCGAGTCTCTGGTAGAGTCGTTGTCCGTCATAAAGCTGCCACCAATCATAAAAGATCAATTCAAATGGTTTCCAAAGTGCGACCCAGCCCAATATTGAAAGTCCCTCAGCTGCGATACTAATCATAAGGCCTGGCTCAAAGTTTGAGCGAATGATGTTGGCGAGACCAAGAGAAGCGACAAGTACACAAACACCTAGGAGCATAGTCATTCGCGCCCGACGAAACATGGCTTGGAGGCGGGATTGTAACAACTCGGCCTGGTAAGAAAAAAAGCTATGAACAGCATCACGAATTTCGGCGTCATCCATAGACTTGGGTGGTTCGTTCTGAAAGTACATAACAAGCTCGAACTTTTGCTTTCGGCGAAGCTCCGATACGGCTCCAACGATATATTCGACGGCGTCTGAATCGAGGTCTCGAGAAATAAAAGGCGCTGGGTCTCTGTTATCGAAGAGTTGGCGAGATTCATTGAGGCGGAGTTCAATCAGCGCCGTGTCTCCGCGCGTACGGTATCGAACGGAAGTTGGACTTTGGCGCGCCATCATTCACCTCTATTTGAGTTTATAAGTTGCCGCTCGTTCAAGTCGGTCAACAAGGCCGGCCCAATCGGGCGAATTCCATTCCGCACCCTTCCAAAAAACAATAAGTCCCTTTGGCTGAGCATTGAATTGGTGCAACTCATGATAAAGTTGTCGGGCCGCTAGACGAGCATCCTTTGCTAAGTTCAAAGTGTAAATTTGATCTTCTGAAACACCATATTGATCCGCAATTTCCTTAGTGGCTTGAGGTGAAGACGGGCCAGGGGCAAGTAGGAGCGGAAGTTCGGGCTGATAATGCGCCTCAAGGTGGCCTGGTGAAGCGCCGGACACTTTTCGACTGAGTTTAATACCAGGAAATTCATCGCGAAGCGCATCTTCGAGTTGTTGAGCCGTAATGGCCCCCGGGCGCAAAATTTCTAGCTCGAGTGCAGGGTCTTCCTTCAATCGAACCACTGTCGATTCTATGCCCAC
>JAPKGD010000254.1 GCA_026648125.1 Bdellovibrionales bacterium
TCCCGCGTTAACGGGTGAAGCGGAGTTAGCTCGGTTTTTTAAACCGAGCCAAAAAGAGCAATGGTTCGAGGCTCTATTTGAATCTCACTTGATTGACCGATGTATTAAAGATGTGGCGAGAGTGCGTGGACTGGTACAGCATGACCACTACCATCGCTTCACCGCAGATGCACATCTTCTTCAGGCGATACGTGAAGTGATTCGGGTCAAGCGACGACCAAAACTTTTGGGGCGGCTGGGCGCAAGAGCAAAAAAGTTAACTTCCACGGACTGGCAGATCTTACTTTGGGCAGCTTTGTTTCATGATCTTGCGAAGGGTTTGGGTGGCAATCATTCTCAAAAAGGTGGGAATATTGCCGAAAGAGAGTTGAGCCGTCTTGGAGTTTCTAAGGATGTGATTGAAGAAGTGAAATGGCTCGTGGCTCATCATTTAGAACTTTCTACGGCGGCCTTTCGGATGAATATCCAAGATCCTGTGACCTGGCAAAAACTCAACTCCGTAGGCGCTACGGGCTTGCGACTCGAGCGACTAGCAATCCTGACGGCTGTCGATATCCGAGCAACCAATCCGGAAGCTTGGAATGAGTGGAAAGAGAGATTACTTTCCGATCTGGTAGCAACAATGGCTTCTGCCGCAGCTCATGGATTTATCAATTTTCTGCGCGATGCCGGCCACAAACTGGCTGCCGAATTGGCGGGTGAAATCGACCCTGCCGTGGCCATGGCCGTGCCCAGCACAAGACTCATACTCGATGTGAGAAAGGCCTGCCGGGCAAAGAAGGACCTTGCTCCCTTGGCTTTACGCAATCGCCGGCGAGAAACGTGGGTTCGATTTCACAGTCACAAGGATAGGCCCGGTTTGTTCTTAGAATATGTGGCTAAGCTCTTTGCGATGGGATGCTCGATTCAGCAATCGTCAGTTCGTACGGGATCAAAAATGGGAGTGTACGATTGGTTTCAGGTGAGGACCACGAAGCGTCCACAGCAACTCTTAAAGCAGCTGGATCTGATCAAAGACTGGACGAGGATTGATCCTCCTCAAGTGAAGTTGCAGAAGATCGAAGTGGTGGCTGACCAAGGTAAGGAAGTCATCTTTAGCTTTCGAGGAAAAGATCAAAAGGGTGTTCTTTTGGCGTCAGCCAAAGCACTTTTTGATATGGGCTACACTGTTCGATGGGCAAAAGTCATAACTTGGGGTGCTCAAATTGATGACATATTTGCTGTGCAGGGTGGGCCTAGT
The DNA here is from genome assembly GCA_026648125.1 of Bdellovibrionales bacterium. GTDB lineage: Bacteria > Bdellovibrionota > Bdellovibrionia > Bdellovibrionales > UBA1609 > JAIBAM01. The sequence continues at coordinate 1,241 of JAPKGD010000254.1, forward strand.
ACAGAAGAGGCTCTGATACGACTAAGAAAGATCTTCGGAATTAATAATGTGGCCTCGGCGGAAGTCGAGAAAATCGATTCAGCTACTGTGTAACATAAGACTTAGGTTTCGGTTCATCTGTCACTGACCGAAGTCGAGAGAGTAAGAGAAGTCGCCCCAAAATTCGCTCACTTATGGGCTTTAGATTATCGGTTAGTGGGTCTTTATTTTTTATTTATTAAGAAAATCGGTCTAGATCAGACTTCAGTAGAATTTTTTTGTGTTGCGGACGGACTAAAATTCTGTAGACTTTAATACAGGTGGTCGAGCCGACCAATGATCTAGATGGATTAGATCAATAACCAAAATGGGGGAGGGAGCAAGGATGCTCAGAGACGTATTAATTCAAAAAGGTTTGTCCAGTCGTGAAGCGGAAGTCGCAGAACTGGTGACTAAGGGCCTGTCCAACAAGGAAGTTGCGAACCAGTTATTCGTGACAGAAAAGACTGTCAAGTTTCACCTGACTAACATCTATAAGAAGATGAATGTTAAATCACGCGCACAGTTGATCGTTTGGTGCTTGCCTCACCTCGGATTCGTCGAGAAGGAAGAGCGTCCAGCCAATCAGGAAATCATCGCAGGTGGCGCGGCAGCTGCAACCCAGACTATCCCTGTTGGTAATGCCAACAATATGGTTCAGGGCATTGCAATTCCCGGCTTGAATCGTGGCACTGGCGGCGACGTCGGAAGCTTCGGTTCTTAACTATTCAGGTTAGTTTAGGCCCATTCGTCGATTAAGGTAAAATACCTTGATTAAAAGCGAGTGGGCCTTATTGTATCAAAAGGCACCTATAAGGTACCTGGTTGTTTTTTGGCCCGCAGCGCATCACCTTGATTGAGTAAATGATGAAACCCATTCCCGTTCACCAGTCGCAAACGTTAATGACAGAGTTAGTTCTGCCTCAACACACCAATAACCTTGGGAGTGTGTTTGGTGGCGTCATTATGTCCTGGATCGATATCTGCGCAGCCATTGCAGGATCGCGCCATGCCTCAAGGCAAGTGGTTACGGCCAGTATCGATGCCCTAAATTTTGTGGCACCTGTATTTAAAGGGTGGGTGGTGAACTTAAAGGCTTCAGTGAATTTTGTTTCGAGAACCTCTATGGAGATTGGGGTTCGCGTGGATGCAGAAAATCCTGTGGCCCGCCAAACTTTTCACACCGCTTCGGCCTATCTAACTTTTGTGGCTCTCGACGAAAACGGAAAGCCCGTGGAAATCCCTCCCGTTTTACCTGAAACGGATGAGCAAAAGCGCCGTTTTGAGGCTGCAAAAGTTCGACGCCAAATTCGCCTACAACATCGCTAACAATTAATGCGCGCCCCTAAAAGGTAAGCTGGTGCCTTCTAACAAAATCCTTGAAGACTGATGCGCCGCGCCCCGGAAAACCCAGCAGGTACCTTTTATTTTTTGCCTGGCAAGGCTCCCGCCGTCGCCCGACCCTTAAGAGCTTTTGGTTTAACCAGGTCGTCTTTGCTTTGATAGTCGAACTTTAAACTCGATTCCTTCACCGAGACTTTGACGCGCCCGCCGTCAACGAGTTTGCCAAACAGTATCTCGTCCACCATGGGTTTTTTGAGATATTCATCTACAGTTCGTGCAAAAGGGCGAGCTCCGTAGGCCGGCTCATAGCCTTTTTCAAAGAGCCAGTCGTACACTTCGGGATGCACCTCAAGTTGAATTTGTTTAGCCAGGAGCTGCGCTTCGAGCTCGTGCACAAATTTAGCGATAACTTGAGTTAAAATGGCTTTGTCGAGAGTCTGAAATTCAACGACCGCATCGAGGCGATTCAAAAATTCGGGGCGGAATAACCGTTTGATGGCTTCCATGGAAATGGCGGAACTTCTCTCGGGGTTGATGCCCAAGCCCCCTTTGGCGGCCTCGTGAGCTCCAGCATTGCTGGTCATAATTAATATCACGTTGGTGAAGTCGCTCGATCGACCATTCGAATCGGTTAATTTGCCCGAATCCATGACCTGCAAGAGGATGTTGATCAAATCAGGATGGGCTTTCTCAATTTCATCCATCAACAGGACAGCGTAGGGCTGTTTAGAAACCGCATCGGTTAAAAGCCCGCCTTCTTCAAAGCCAACGTACCCCGGGGGGGCTCCAACAAGCCGGGAAACGGCGTGTTTCTCCATATATTCCGACATATCAAATCGCAAAAAGGGTACACCCAAAATCTCGGCGAGTTGTTTTGCAACTTCGGTCTTTCCGACTCCCGTGGGCCCCGCAAAAAGATAGCTTCCGATGGGCTTATGGCTACGGCCAAGGCCAGTGCGAGAGAGTTTGATGGCGGCTCCAAGTCGATGAATGGCTTCATCCTGTCCATAAATCAGAGCCTTCAATCGAGGCTCAAGCTCCTTGAGGCGGTCTCGATCTGAGCGTGTGACGGAGCGGGGAGGGATCTGCGCCATTCCAGCGACAACTCGCTCCACGTCTTCAACGGTCACGACAATTTGGTCTTCTTTGAGGGTCTTGAGTCTGAGGCTTGCGCCCACCTCGTCGATCACATCGATGGCTTTGTCGGGCAGCTGTCGGCCATGGATGTGCTTGGCGGCGAGATCTACGGCTGCGGCAATCACTTCTGCGGGATATTTCACCCCATGGTGCTCTTCGTAGCGGGATTTCAATCCGGCAAGAATAGCTTTGGCCTCATCTGGGCTTGGCTCTTTGACATCAATTTTTTGGAACCTTCGAGCAAGAGCACGATCCTTTTCAAAGTGGTTTTTAAACTCTTTGTAAGTGGTTGAGCCTATGCAACTAATGCTCCCGTCGGCCAATGCAGGCTTCAATAAGTTGGAAGCATCCATGGCGCCGCCCGATGTGCC